>NZ_JBIWJT010000018.1:0-123214 GCF_044765325.1 Embleya sp. NPDC127516
GAACTCTACGAACCCTTCCGCCGCTTCCGCCCCAACCGCACGGGCTCCGCCAAGGGCTCCGGCCTGGGCCTGTCCATAGTCCAAGCCATAGTCCACGCCCACGCAGCCCGCATAACCACCACCGCCAACCACCACGGCGGCCTCACCATAGCCATAACCCTCCCCCGAACCCCCCACCCCCCAAGACCCACGCCACCAACCCTCTCCCCCCACCCGAGCCCCGAACGAGCACAGACAACCTCAACGACGGCAACTCTTTGAGCCCGGCGAGCAACGCTCCCAACGGGGATACTTGAACGGTTGGCTAGGCTTCAGCCCGGCCGGCGCATGAGGCCACGGGGTCCACTGCTCGGGATTCTCGGCACGGCGGGGATGGTCATCGCGGGGTTGTTCACGGCGAGGGCGACGAAGGCCGCGGCGGCGGAGGCGACTCGTGCCGCGGCTCAGGCCCAGGCGGAGCCCGAGCAGCGGCGCGTGGGTCTGGAGGCGTTCCGGGCGATCCGCGCGGAGCAGGCCATGGAGATAGACGAGATGCGGGCGGAGGCTCGGAGTATGCGGTCGCTACTGCGTGCGCTGGCTCGGGCCTACGAGGGTCTGTATCGGTGGGCGCGTGATCCGGTGGGGCCACCGCCGGAGCCTGAGGACAGGGTCAAGGAGTATCTCCGAACCGGAGTGTGAGTCCGACCTGCGTAAAGAGCCCCCGCTGCTGCCCTTCGTGGGCAGCGGCGGGGGCTTTCGCGCATTTGGTAGGGCTCATCCCCAGTCACTTTTGCGATCTGCTATCTCGATGTCAGGAACCTGTCGACGACGCGAGGCCAGGTTCACGACATCCGCTCGTGGTGCCTGCGCCGTGGCAACCGACGAAGCTGCCCCGACCTCTGGAACGAGGGAACGCAAGAGGACGAGGTTGAGACCCAGTTCTTCTGACGCCTGCCTCGACGACGCCCCGCTCTTGCCAAAGCGCCGGGTCATCATCGTCCGCATCAAAAGTGGTTGCTCCGGATGAACAATTACCGGCTCGTTGAGCCTCCAACCCCTGTTCGCAATCTGCTTGAACAGGCTCTGGGTGCGTTCCTTGTCGATGATTTCGAGGTGGCGCGACCGCATGATGAGGGCTTGCATGGACACTCCCCAACGAGCTTTCAGTTCTCCTAGTTCACGTAGCTGGAAGGGAGCTTCCAACGCCTCGTAGGCACGCTCTCGCGGAACGAGGAGGGCGCCCGCAAATCGGTGGGCCTCTTGCTCTGCGAGCTTGGGAGAGATGTGTCTGCGCGCGGGATGGAGCACCAGATGCCCGAGTTCATGGGCAATGGTGAAGCGCTGCCGGTCGCCACTCGATGCGCTGAAGTAGCTGATCAGCGACGGGTCTTCCGTGCCTCGCCAGCACGAGGCGCCGAAATGTCCGATGACGCGGTCCTCGGCGTTACCTCCGCGATCGAGAAGCATCATGGGCACAACCGGGATACCGGCTCGCTCGCAGGTGCGGGTCAGATGTTGCATGACGGAGTCCCGCGCGATGCCCAGGGCATCTCGTGTTTCCTCCGCAAGGCGTTCGATGTCGTCCCCGTCGAGGTCGCCCTCGGCGCGTGGCAGGACGGCTCGCCGCATGCCGACCTCGGTGAGCAGTCGGGCGGAAACCCCGTATGCCTCGCGGACGGTGGCGCTGACACGCTCGACCTCGGTAACCGACGAACTCGCCGTCTTGCGGAAGGCGAGGGTATCGGCCGGGAGGTCGTCGGGATCCACCTCGAAAAAGGACCGAGGGGTTCCGGTTGCGGCACACACGGCATCGAGCACGAGTGTAGGAGCCGGCAAGCATGTCCTCGGGCGACACCGCATCGTTCCGCCGGCCGAGCTGGGCGCGGGCTTTGACCGCAGCGTCGAGCGTGGTGTCGTGCGAGTCGTGCATCCGTCCGACGCTACCCGCCGGATTCGACACCGGGCTCGTGGGCGCGGCCGGCGTCCGGGTGGCGGCTACCGGACGCCGACGATGGTGACCGTCACGTGCGTATCGGTGATCACGAACGTGGCGATGCCCTCGACGCAGAACGCGTACTCGCGCATGTTCGAGGATCGCGTCGGGTGGCCGACTCGCCACGGGTCGGACGCGAGCTGCCGAACCATGCCGTCGTAGGCGGACAGGACATGGGAGGGCTTGCCCTTCAGCCACTGCTGGGTGCTGTACGAGGCGTCGACGCGGTAGCTCATCCGGGGTCTCCCCACTGGGTGCGGTCGGCGGGCACGGTGTCGACGGGCAGGCCTGCGTTGAGTCGGCGGATGGTCTCTTCCATCTCGGGCCAGTCCGGGGAGCGGCGCCGTGCGAGTTCGCCTTGCCACAGGGGCAGCATGTCGGCGAGCGCCTGGAGGTTGCCGTTGGCGTTGGCCTCGTTGAGGGCGGCCTGGTATTCCTCTTCGAACTCCATGCGCAGGTCGTCGGGGAGTTCGGCGCGTAGCTCTGCGGGGGTGGCGTGTTCGGGGCCGCCGAAGCCGATGGTGTGCTGGGGCCGGCGGGGGTCGGTGGTCTGCTCGTCCATGCGCCCAGCGTGGCATCGCTGCCGCGGTGATCGGTAGCCGGCGCACTCGCGTGGGGTACGCGACCCGGTGTGCGCCCTGCGGCTCCGGGGTCGCCGCCACCGCAGTGGGTGGGGGATCCGGTTGCCCGGTTCCGGCCTGGCCCGGCAGCCGCAGGGGGCTCGAATGCTACGACTCGCCCATGGCCTCGCGGAGCCACGTGAGCGAGCCGGTCTCCAGCAGCTCGGCCGCGATGCGCTTCGCGGACTCGGTCCGAATCCGCTTCTGGGAGTTCACGATCCAGCGGTCGACATTCTTGTGCCCCTGGTCCTGGTACTCGATGGCCTGGACGAGGCATTCGAGCTTGTCGGCGTCGCCCGCGCAGATCGCCTCGGGTGTCTCGCGGGACTCGTACTCGCCGATGATCGACCGCATAAGCGCGCCCAGAGCGGCCGGCATGCCCTGGGACTGGTCGGCGGCGATCTTCTCCGCGTCGCCCTTGCCGACGTACTTCTGGCTGATGTGCGCAAGGTCCCCGGTGCGGGTCTCCCCAGTGTCGTGCCACACGCTCAGCAGCGCCGCCCGCGCCGGGTCGGCGCCCTCGAGTTCGGCGATGATCGACGCCAGGAGGGCGGCACGCCACGAGTGCTCGGCGACGGACTCCGGGTCCTTGACGCCGGCGATCCACCACCCGGTCCGCTTGTGCAACTTCAACGAGCCTGCCTCGAAAAGGAAGTTCGCCACCGCGCGGTCTTCGTCAGCCACCCCATGCCCCTTGCCTGTGGTCTACGTCCTCGACAGGCGGATGGCGTAGCGGACTCCGTCCAGCTCGCGCCGCGCCTGCGCGGACAACGTCCCGCCATCCAACAGGAGATCGACCCGATTCCGCAGGGCGTCCGTGTCGACGCCCGCCGCCTGGAGGAGGTGGGGGCGGACCGCGAGGAGCGACCACAGGGTGTGGACGTACAGCTCGGAGAAGCCGAGCCCGGGCGTGAGGTGGTCGACGAGGTGCGCGAGGAGGCGCTGCCCGCACCAGGCACCGGGGGTGACCGGCGCCGCCATGAACGCGTCATCGCCGTGGAGCCGGGGCAGCTCGCCCACCCAGTAGGCCCAGTAGTTGAGGTTCGCGGTCTCGCCGGGGTCGCTGTCCACGAGGGTGCGCTCGATGAACCGCGTCATCCTCTCGGTGTCGCCCTGGCGCACTGCGACGGACGCCACGGAACGGGCGTCGAGCCCGTCCGCCAGCCAGCCCTGGCTTCGCCGGCCCCGCTGCTGGTGCTGTATCCACGGCGTGGTGTCCGGGGCCGGGTCGTAGCTGACGAGGTAGAGCGCCTGTCGGCGGGTCAGGATGTCGGCCGGTCTCGTCGCAGTCTCGGCTGCGCGGCGGACCGCGGTGAAGAACGCGCGACAGCTGGCGGCGGGGAGTTCCGGACTGGTGGCCACCGGGCCGCGGCGTTTCGGCTTGGGGAGGGCGTCGAGCGTGGCGGGCGCGCGGCCGGTGAGCGGCCAGGTAAGCATCTCGACCACGTTGCGCTGCAGCACGGTGGAGCCGAGGGGGTGATGCGGTCCGGCGGAGCCGCCCTCGAGGACGCCTGCCAGGAGGACGTCCGCTTCCATGGCCCGGTCGAGTGCGGTGAGCAGGTCGGGCGAAGCGCCCGCCTGGAGCAACCGGTTGCGGTAGACGAGCATGTGGCCGACGGGTACGGCGGTGATCGGACGGCGCCCGGTCTCCCATGCGGCGACGGTGTCGACGCTCACGCCGAACTGCTCGGCGAGGCCCTCCTGGGTGAGTCCGGTTTGCTCGCGGATGCACCGCATCACGTACCCGGAGATGACGCCGCCGCGGGTCCGGCCGGCGGAACCCTGCGTGTCGGTCAGGGTTTCGGTGGGGGCGGGGGTCATGGGCCCTCCGGATGGCTCGACAACCCGTACCGGCGGTCACTGCCGCGCCGTTGGGGCTGCTCGTAGCGTTGCGGTATCAGTTCACTTAGCGTAGAGGCGAGCGATCATGATCGTCACCGAACAGCCCGATCGGCCGTGTGTCACTGCGTCGGGTGACCCGCACCGTCCGATCCGAGCCGCGCTCTCGGACGGCAGGGTGATGGACATGACGCACGACGAACTCATCGCGCTCCAGCACGAGATCCGGGCGTACCTGCTCTACCCGGTCCCCGGTCCGCCGGTGCGGCGGATGTCGAACTCGGGCGGCTGAGCCCCGCCCGACGCCGCTCGCGATCGATCCGCGGCGGCACCCCCGGCTGTTCGCCCTTCGCCCGGCGGACGGCCCGGCCCGGCGGTGAGTATGACACCGCCGGGCCCTCGACTCCGGTCCTGCCGCCACCGGCGCGGTAGCGGGACCGGCCCCGTCGCCCGACCGTTCGCGGGCGACTCGGCCCGGTGGCGCTGGTATCGCTGCCGGGCCCCCAACGCCTCGCCCGGCCGGGGAAGATCGCGCCCAGCGCGCCGGCCGGGCGAGGCACCACCACTCACCGCCCGCACCACGGAGACGAGGCCATGCCGCAGCGCGACTGGAAGCTTCGCGAGTACACCTACGACCCCGACCTGCTCACCGCGCACTACGAGTTGCCCGACGGGTCGTACGAGTCCGAGACGCTCGCGATCCCCCCCGGCACGCTCCCGGCGCTCGTCCAGGCGGTCCTGGCGCACGCGGACCAGAACGAGCGCACCCACATCCTGCGCGCGGAGGTCAAGCGGAACGACGAAGCCATGGCCGCCAGATACAGGGCGATGCCCGTGCCGGACTGGCTGCCCGCGGCCTACCGGGAGGGTCACACGCTCCGGTAGGCGGGCCCGAGCCTCACCCGCCACCGGTCCGCCGGCAGCAATAGCTCGTCGACCGCAGCGGGGCAACCGTCCCGCGCGTACCTGACCACCCGCACGACAAGGAGGATCGATCCGATGGCGACGCCGAGCATGCCGGCCTCTCCCGGGGCTGCGGCCCGCGCCGACGTATCGGCGTGCTCGCCACTTCCGGGTGCTGACCGGAGGCGCCGGGTGTACCTGACGAGCAGGTGGCTCGTTCGGCCGTCGGGGTCGATGAGTTCGGTGCGTTCGCGCTGGACCCGGGTGCCGTTGGCGAGCCCGAGCAGGACGGCGACATCGCCTGTTGCGGCGGCTCGGGAGAGCTGCCGCTCCCCTATCTCGTGGGGCCAAGCCGCGGCCGGGTCGGTCAGGACTCCCACTGCTGGAGGATGCGCCACCGCGGGCTGGTGGCGCTGTGTCCCCTCGGCGAGGCCTGCGTCGCGGAGGACTTCGAGCGCGAGCTGCGCGACTCTGAGGCCCACCCGGTATTCGTCGGCGACCTGGCGACGGGAGGGCAGGCGATCGCCGGGCGCGAACTCGCCGGAGCGGATACCTCGGCGGAGCGCTTCGGCCACTCGTTGTGCTGTGGAACAGGATCATCACGGTCAACCTCACCGGCACGTTCCTGGTCACCCGCGAGGCGCTGCCCGCCCTCCTGGCCACCGGCAACGGCGTCGTGGTCAACTTCAGCTCGACCTCGGCAGCCTTCGCCCACCCGTACATGGCGGCCTACGCGGCGAGCAAGGGCGGCATCCAGTCCTTCACCCACGCCTTGGCCCTCGAATACGGCAAGCAGGGTCTGCGCGCCGTCAACGTCGCCCCCGGCAGCATCAAGTCCGGTATCACCGAAGCGACTTCGGGCTACCTCCCGGCGGACACCGACTGGGAGCTGTTCGCCAAGCTCTCGCCCATCCTGGCCACCGACCTCGAATCCGGCGGCGCCGCGATGGCCGGCCCCGACGCCATCGCCGGCGTCATCGCGATGCTCGCCTCCGAAGACGGCGCCTTCATCACCGGCACCGAAATCCGAGTAGACGGCGGCACCCACGCCTGACGGCATCCGGGTACGCACGCGCCTCCCGGCAACCGCGTACCCGGCCTCACGCCCCAGACCACGCAGCCACCGCACCCGCACCCGCACCCGCACCCGCACCCGCACCCGCAGCGAATCCGCACGCCGCTCACACACAAACCTCAGCCGTCCGCCCCGACCCGTCGAGCCGGCGGCCCAGCCAGTGGGTACGGCCTCTCGACCGGCAACAACCGCTGAGCCTGCGCCGCTCGGCCCTCCTTGAGCAGCCCCGCCACCCGCCGCACCACCGGCGTCAGGTCGGCGATTCCGACGATCCACTCGTCGTTGAAGATCCGGATCACATCCCGCCCGATCCCGACCTGAATGCTGTAGTGATTCAACGCCGCGCCACGCAACGACCGTTCCGGATCCCACTGCACATGCACGTCGGCACCGGCCACCGACCCCTCGGTCGACACCGCCCGCCCGAGCGCGTCCTCGAACCCCGCCCGACTGATCCGCACGGCCAACACCCGCTCCTGGCCCGCCTTCCGCGCCCAATCACTGCGGTGCATCAGCCACAGGAACGACGGCTTGACCCACGTCATCCGCCCAAACGAAAACGGCGCCACGAACCGCCCCTCCCGCAAAGCGGGTTCGGCAATAGCCGGCGCGTAGGCCTGATACACCACAATCGACGCGGCATCGAAATCGGCCCGAATCTGACGCAACATCACCATGCCCCGACACGCTTCCGGCCTCCCCCACCCCCGGCCACAGGTTTTCCACCCGCCACCAACCCACCACCACGATGTGCCATCTCTCACTACAACCTGTTGGCCGCGCCAAGTGTCACGCCCACCGCCAAACCGGGCACGGCAGGAAATCCCGGAAGCCAAACATAACTTCACGCCTCCCTCTCGCCACCTTCCGTCACCACGGCAAGTCCGCGGCCCCTCATACCCGTTGCGGGTGTCCCAGTCGCCTGGTTGCCTACCGCAGTCCGGTGATCCCGGCGACACGAGGAGTACACCCATGCCCCGTAGGAAACCCCGCACCAAAGGCCGTCGACTCTCCACACTCATCGGTGGTTTGGCCATCGGCGCCCTAGCCTGTGCCCTGCTCACCGCACCGGCCACCGCCGCCACCGGCCCCACCAACCTCCGAATGAACCCGACCCCGATCAACGGATCGGGAGACAACTGCGGCTACCTCCAAGGAATCGGTAGCTTCAGCACGCTCGACCTGACCGCGACGGTGGGCGAGCCCAACGGGCCGCAGGTAGGCGCCCACTTCGAAGTTCACGAGGTCGGCAACGGCAATCCGACCGCCTGGGACGGCGGTTGGACATCCGAGTTCTCCGGCGCCCACACCGCACTCGCGCAAGTCCCCGGCACCGCGCTCACCGACGGCAAGACCTACGCATGGAGCGTCGAGTCGGGGCACGCGAACCAGCCCGACCCGGTCCGCACCGCAGGCTGCACCTTCACATACGACAACACACGCCCCGGTGCTCCCACCGTCACGAGCCAGGACTTCCCGGTGAACGGCGGCGGCAAATACGCCGGGCAACAAGGCGTCTTCATCCTCGACACCAGCACCGCCGGCCCCGACGTCACAGCGGTCGAATACTCCCTCAACGGGCCGATCCCGGTCGTTGGAGCAGCGCAGGCAATCTACGACGCGCCATCCGGCACATGGCGAACCCCGGCCCTGCCCGTGTCGCAGTGGGGCACCAACAACCTGTTCGCGCAGACCGTCGACCGAGCGGGCAACCGCTCGCAGCAGACGACCTATTCGTTCTACGCACCGAGCAATCCCAATCCGCCCGCGCCCAAGCCCGGTGACGTCACCGGTGACGGCAACGTGGATGTCCTCGTCGTAGACGCCGACGGTGCCCTCAAGGGCTACA
This sequence comes from Embleya sp. NPDC127516, assembly GCF_044765325.1. Classification (NCBI taxonomy): domain Bacteria; kingdom Bacillati; phylum Actinomycetota; class Actinomycetes; order Kitasatosporales; family Streptomycetaceae; genus Embleya; species Embleya sp. NPDC127516. Next base: position 8,259 of record NZ_JBIWJT010000018.1, read on the forward strand.
ACTCGGCGACTCAACCCGGATCCGGCGGCGTACTCGCTTCGGCAACCAGCGAAGGGCCGTTGGCCCGGCCCGACGGCGGACGGACCTGGACCGGTGCGCTCGTCAGCCACCGTGGCGGCGGAGGGCGTGCGGACGACCTCTACGTCTACGACGGCAGGGCCATTTCGCTGTACCGCAACACCTTGGACCCGACCACGAGCTACTTCCGTAAAGACCAGGTCCTGGTCGTCAACCGCGCTCCCCGATGCATCGATCTCAACCGGGCCGATCGCGTCTGCGTCGGCTACCGGCAGAACTGGTCCCAGGTGAAGCAGCTCCTCGCCGTCAACGACGCGCGTTCGGAATTCTTCACCGTCGAAGAGGAAACAACGGGCATGCATCGCCTGTGGTTGCACTCCCGCAACAGCCCCCGAGCCACCGCCCTCGACGGCATCGACCGTCGCAACCAGGAGTTCTCCTCCCCCGGTGACATCAACGGCGACGGCCTCGCCGACCTGTGGGCCCGCGACCGCACCGACGGCAAGGTCTACCAATACACCTCCGCCAAGAACCCGGACGGCACCGCCGACCTCGGCGCCTACAGCCGCACGCCCACCCTGATCGCCACCGGATTCGACACCACCGCCTACCCCCAGGTGTCCTCCGACGGCGACTTCGACGGCGACGGCAAGGCCGACCTCTGGGCCCGCGCCGCCAACGGCAACGTCTACACCTACCCCGGACAAGCCCCCGACACCAACGGCAACGTCTTCGGACCCGCACAACTCATCGCCGGTAGCTGAGTCGAAGGACGGTCGGGGCCGCCGCCGATGGTGGTGGTGGCGGCCCCGATCCGACCAGGGTCAGCGGCTGACGTACTCGAAGACCGCGCCGTCCGGGTGGCGAAGCACCGCGCGGCGGCCATTCGGGGTGGGTGTCGGCTCGGCGATGGGTTCGGCGCCGTGGGTGATCAGGTCGGCGAACGTCGCGTCCAGGTCCTCGACGCCGAGGGTGGCGGCCACGCCGCTGAAGCGGGCCGCCGCCTCGGGCGGGCCGGTGAAGACCAGGAACGGTCCGGTGGCCGCCAACTCCAGTCCGGCGAAGGCGAATCGGGTTGCCGGTTCGCCGGTCAGCCGCTCGTAGAACGTGATCGCCGCGTCCAGGTCAGGTACATGTCGGCGCACAGTCACCGATGTGATCGTCATGGACGCAGTCTCACGCATACGCCCGAGGCACTCGCAAGGTGTCCTGGCTAGGCCCACTCGCGCAACGCACCAATCCGCCGAGCTCCCGCGCCGCACCCACCGCGCCCGCCCTCCGCGCTCCCGACATCCCCGCAACGCGCGCCCCCGCGAGGCGCGCCCGCGACGCGTCACCCCTCCGTGCGCCCGTACCGCTCCATCGCCTCCCTCACCACTCCCGGCTTCACCTTGCCCTGGCGGGCCAGCGCGCTCAGCGTGCGGATCGCGATCGATGGGGCGTCCACCGCGAAGTGGGTGCGGGTGGCGGCTCGGGTGTCGGAGAGGCCGAAGCCGTCCGTGCCGAGTGAGGTCCAGTCCTGCCGGACCCACGGCGCGATCTGGTCGGGCACCGCGCGCATCCAGTCGCTCACCGCCACTACCGGCCCGGATGCCTCCGCCAAAACCCGTGCTATATAGGGAACTTGGCCTTCCCCTGCGGCAAGCGCCTCGCGGCGAAGCTCGGTCCAGGAGGTCACCGACCACACCTGTGCCGACACCCCCCAGTCCTCCGCGAGCAGCCGTTGCGCCTCCAGCGCCCACCGCACCGCCGTTCCACTCGCGAGCAGTTCGGCGTCGGCGCCGACACCGGTGTCCGCGCCGGCACCAACGTCAACGCCCGCGCCCGCAGCCGCGTCGGCACCCGCGCCGGCATGTACTTCGGCAGCCACGTCGAGGACGGGCGCGCAGCGGTGGATGCCCCGCAGGATCCCCTCGGCCGCGTCCGGGCTCGGCATCGCCGGTTGCGGAAGCGGTTCGTTGTATACGGTGAGGTAGTAGAAGACGTCCTCGCCGCTCGGGTGTCCCGGCGTCGCGGTCAGCATCCGGCGCAGGCCGTCCCGCACGATTACCGCGATCTCGTACGCGAAGGCCGGATCGTAGGACATGCACGCCGGATTGGTCGACGCGATCAACTGCGAGTGTCCGTCAGCGTGTTGCAGCCCCTCACCGGTCATCGTGGTGCGGCCGGCGGTGGCTCCGATCAGGAAGCCTCGGCCCATCTGGTCGGCCAGTGCCCACAGTTGGTCGGCGACCCGCTGCCAGCCGAACATCGAGTAGAAGACGTAGAACGGGATCATCGGCCGCCCGTGCGTGGCGTACGCGGTGGCCGCCGCCGTGAACGAGGCGACCGCGCCGGCTTCGGTGATGCCCTCGTTGAGGATCTGTCCGTCCACCGCCTCCCGGTAGGACAGCAGCAGTTCGCGGTCCACCGCATCGTAGGTCTGCCCGTGCGGCGAGTAGATCCCGGCGGTCGGGAACATCGACTCCATCCCGAACGTGCGCGCCTCGTCCGGCACGATCGGCACCCAGCTCCGACCCACGACCGGATCGCGCATCAGCTCCTTGGCCAGTCGCACGAATGCCATCGTGGTGGCGATCTCCTGCTTGCCGGACCCCTCGAGCAGCGCGGCGAACGGCGCCTCGGTCAACGCCGGCGGCTCCGGAAGCGGGGTGAACACGACGCGACGCGCGGGTACCGGGCCGCCCAGCGCGCGTCGGCGATCGGCCAGGTAGCGGGCCTCGCGCGAGTCCGGGCCCGGGTGCAGGTACGGCGGCAACTCGCCGTCGAGGTCGGCGTCCGCCACGGGCAGGTCGAGCCGGTCGCGCATCACCCGGAACTCGTCCTGGCGCAGCTTCTTCATCTGGTGGTTGGCGTTGCGCGCCTCGAAGCCCGGCCCGAGCGTCCAACCCTTGACCGTCTGCGCCAACACCACACTGGGCCCGCCCCGGTGCTCGATCGCCGCGCGGTAGGCCGCGTACACCTTGCGCGGTTCGTGGCCCGCGCGGGAGAACCCGATCAGTTCCGCGAGCCGCGCGTCGTCCAGGTGCGCCGCCACGCCGCGCAGATCGGGATCGCCGCCGAGCAGGTTGTCCCGAATGTACCCGCCGTCGGCGGCCGAGTAGGTCTGGAACTGGCCGTCGGGCGTGTGCTCCAACCGGCGGATCAGCTCGCCGTCGTGGTCGCGCGCGAACAGATCGTCCCAGTCCCTGCCCCACAGCGCCTTGACCACATGCCATCCGGCGCCCGCGAACACGCTCTCCAACTCCTGGACCACGCGCCCGTTTCCGCGCACCGGGCCGTCCAGTCGCTGAAGGTTGCAGTTGATCACGAAGACCAGGTTGTCCAGCCCCTCGCGCGCGGCGAGGGTGAGCGCAGCGGTGGCCTCGGGTTCGTCCATCTCGCCGTCACCGAGGAAGGCCCACACCCGGCTGCCCGAGGTGTCCTCCAGGCCCCGGTTGTGCAGGTAGCGGTTGAACCGCGCCTGGTACACCGCGGCCAGCGGTCCCAATCCCATCGACACCGTCGGGAACTCCCAGAAGCCGCCCAGGGATCGCGGATGCGGATAGGACGGCAGCCCACCGCCGCCCACCTCGCGCCGGAACCGGTCGAGCTGATCGACCGTCAGGCGCCCTTCCAGGAAGGCCCGGGCGTACACGCCGGGCGACGCGTGCCCCTGGAAGTAGATCTGATCACCGGACCCGCCGTCGGCCCGCCCCCGGAAGAAATGTTGGAAGCCGACCTCGTACAGCCAGGCCGCCGACGCGTACGTGGCCATGTGCCCGCCCAGCCCGTACCGGCTCGCCCGGGTCACCATCGCCGCCGCGTTCCACCGGTTGTACGCGGTGATCCGCTCCTCCATGTCCGGGTCGCCGGGATAGCTCGGCTCGGCAGCGGTGGGCACGGTGTTGACGTACGGCGTGCGCGTTACGGGCGGCAGGTCCAGGCCGCGGTGTTCGCCGTGTTCGAGCAGGCGGGCCAGCAGCAGGCGGGCGCGGCCGGGGCCGGCGGCGCGTACGACGGCGTCGAGCGACTCGATCCATTCCGCGGTTTCCTCGGGGTCCCGGTCGGGGAGCTGGTCGAGCTGCCCGCTCGGGGTACGGCTCGACGTGTGGTGTGACATCCGGGCCGCCCTCCTTCGTGTCGGTGAGGCTGCCGGGTGCGGACTCCCCGGGTGGAACTTCCGGGTCCGGACTTCCCGGTGGGGAGGTCCGGTGCGGACTTCCCGAGTCGGGACGTCCGGTGCGGACTCCCAAGGTGGGAACTTCCGAGACGGACATCCGGGTGAAGCCCCGCGGCGAAGCCTCTTCATCGCGTCCTCATTGCGTCTTCGTTGCACCTCCATTCTGCGCAATGATCGATCATTGCGCAAAGACGCCTGCTGCGCCCTAGACTGACCCGATGACCGAGCCGCCTCGCCCGACCCTGGAACGCCGCCCGCTCCGCGAGCAGATCCGCCAGTACGTCACCGAGGCCGTGGTCGCCGGCCGCTGGGCGCCCGGCGAGCGCATCGTCGAGCGTCGTGTGGCGGTGGAACTGGGCGTCAGCCAGGCACCCGTACGCGAGGCGCTGCGCGAGCTTGAACAACTGGGCCTGGTCGAGTCGGAGCCCAATAAGGGAGTACGCGTGCGCTCGTTCAGCGAGAGCGACCTACGCGAGATCTATCCGGTACGGGCCGGCCTGGAGGAGACCGCGGCGCGGCTCGCGCTGCCCCGGATCGACGACGAGCGGCTCGACGCGCTCGATCGGCACGTCGCCGCGCTGCACGCGGCCTCGGCGGCGGGCGACGCGAGCGCGCAGATCCGGCACGGAGTGGCCTTCCATCGCGAGATCGTCGCCGCGTCCGGCAACGCGCTCCTGCGCTCGGTCTGGGAGGCGCTGGGCATCGAGGTCTGGACGACGCTGTCGATCCGGGTCTACCGGATGGACCTGCACGAGAACGCCGCCGACCACGAGCCGATCGTCGCCGCCTTCCGCCGCCGCGACCCGGCCACGAGCGACCTGCTGCGCGAACACGTACTCGGCTACGGCGGCTGTGCGCTGCTGCCGTAGGCCGCCCGATCGCACCCCGCACCCCGTACCCACCCGCACGCCGGCCCGGACCACCCACCGGTTCGGCCGTCGCGCGGGCCCGACCCGCGAGACCGCCCGCCCGGCCGCTCGCCCCGACGCTCGCGGAACCGCCCGCCGGACGCTCGGCGCAAACCGCCCCGCCCCGCCCGCCCCGCCGCACCCTCAGCGCAGCAACCCGCGCTCCGCCCGCATATGCGGCGCGACCACATTGCGCGGCCGATTGAACAGGATCACCGTCGCCTCGACCACCGCGACGGCCAGCAGCACCAGGATCGCGACCATCGACAGATAACCCCAGAACGCGGCCGGGCTCTCCCCCTCCGCCGCGAACCACGGCGACACCGCGATCACGACGGACACGCACCACATCTGGATCGCCACCAGCGCCATCGCGCGAACGAGCCCACGCCGGGCCGGGTCACCGAGCGGCAACAACCGAAACGCGAGCACGATGTCGTCGGCCACCCGCGCGCTGCGCCAGATGTCGGTGGTGCGATTGGTCAGGCCTATCGAGGACATGAACGCGAAATAACTCAGCCACAACCGCATGCGTAAGCACCTCGTCCCCCGCCGACCCGGACCACGACCCCGACCTGCGGCTCAGCGCCACACGGGGTCGGGATCATTCTCGCGCAGAACCTTCCGGACGCGCGCAGCGGCTCGACACAAGCGGACCGGCCGGGCGGCACAACTCGGCGCATACCGGACCGACCCATTCGCGCACCGACCGAGCCGAATCGCCTAGTCGGTGACCGGGTTGCGCCGCTCGCGCTCCTCGACCGTGCGCCGGTGCTCCTCGACGTTGCCGGTCAGCGCCTCGGTACGGTGCCCGCGCGCGATGTAGTCGAGCACGATCGCCTCGATCGCGTCCTGCGCGTTGCGCACGCCGGACAGGACCATGACCTCGATCACGACGTTCGCGTCCAGGCTGATGTTGACCTTCGCCATCGACGGCTCCCTCGACTCGACCCGCTCCACCCGAACCCGACGCCCGCCGGCGCGACCCCACGACCACACGACCGCGCAATGGCACATTCACAGTCCACACGTCCGCGCGACCGGTCCCGCTCGGGCACCGGCCTGGCCGCCGACCACGCACGTGTCACCCGTGCGTCACCCACGCGAGGGGACTCTATCGGCCGTTAGAGGGGTTGGCGGTGGCGATGCGACTGAACCCACCCGCCGAGGTGGATGCATCGGGCACGTGCGCTCTCGCGCGGCCCCCGCCCCCGTGTCGAAGGCGAGTCGGATACCTGTGACCTCGGAAGACCCGCTCGTCGTCCTCTCCGGTGTGAACAAGCACTTCGGGTCGCTGCACGTCCTGCGTGACATCGACCTGACCGTGGCGCGCAACGAGGTGGTCGTCCTGATCGGCCCCTCCGGTTCCGGCAAGTCGACGCTGTGCCGCACGATCAATCGGTTGGAGACGATCGACTCCGGCAGCATCACCATCGACGGCCGGCCCCTGCCCGCCGAGGGTCGCGGACTGGCCCGGCTGCGCTCCGATGTCGGCATGGTGTTCCAGTCGTTCAACCTCTTCGCCCACAAGTCGGTATTGGAAAACCTGACCCTCGCGCAGATCAAGGTGCGCAAGCGCAGCAAGGCCGAGGCGGAGAAGAAGGCGCGCGAACTCCTGGACCGGGTCGGCCTCTCCGACCAGGCGCCCAAGTATCCGGCGCAACTCTCCGGCGGACAGCAGCAGCGGGTCGCCATCGCCCGATCACTGGCGATGGATCCCAAGGTGATGTTGTTCGACGAACCGACGTCCGCACTCGACCCGGAGATGATCAACGAGGTCCTGGAGGTCATGCGGACGCTCGCGGTCGAGGGCATGACGATGGTCGTGGTCACCCACGAGATGGGCTTCGCCCGCTCGGCGGCCAATCGTGTGGTGTTCATGGCGGACGGTCGGATCATGGAGTCGCGCAGGCCCGAGGACTTCTTCGACCACCCGGAGACCGACCGGGCCAAGGACTTCCTGTCCAAGATCCTCAAGCACTGACGGGGGATCGCACATGCGCACCCACGCCTGCACCCGCACCCGCACACACGCCGGCCCCGGCCCCCACGCCTGCGTCTACGCCGGCACCCGCGCCCGCACCCGCGCCACCCTCCGAAACACCCCCCGAGCAGCCACCCTGCTCGCCCTCCTCCTCGCCGCACTCCTCCTCGCCGCCTGCGGCAGGTCCGGTACACCCCCGCCCAAGGGCCCCAAGCCCAAGGATCTGCCCTCGTACCAGGTCGCCACCGACGTCGACATCGACTCGCCCACCTTCCGCTCGGCCAAGGCGCGCGGCCGGTTGATCGTCGGCACCAAGGCCGATCAGCCCTACGTCGCCGCGCAGGACCCGGCGAGCGGCTACTACTCGGGCTTCGACGTCGAAATCGCCAAGATGGTGGCCGCGTCACTGGGCTTCCCGGCGGACCGGGTCGAGTTCAAGACGATCACCTCCGCCAACCGCGAGACGTCCTTGCAGAACGGCGAAGTCGACTACTACGTCGGGACGTACACGATCAACGACAACCGCAAGAAGTTGGTCGGCTTCGCCGGGCCGTACTACATGGCCGGCCAGGCGCTCCTGGTCCGCAAGAACGACAAGGACATCAACGGCCCGCAGGACCTGGCCGGCAAGAAGGTCTGTTCGGTCTCCGGCTCCACGCCGTACCAGCGGCTGGTGGCCAACTATCCCAAGGCCACCGCCGTCGCCTATGACAGCTATTCGGTGTGCGTGGACAACCTGATCAGCCTTCAGGTCGACGCGGTCACCACCGACGACACCATCCTCAAGGGCTACGCCGCGAAGGTGCCCGACCAACTCCGGCTCGCCGGCGAGCCGTTCTCCCAGGAGCCGTACGGAATCGGTGTTCCGCGCGGGGACCGGAACTTCCGCCTCGCGATCGACGACGCGATCGTCGCACACGAGGCGAACGGCGACTGGAAGCGCGCCTACGACTCGACCCTCGGCCTCTCCGGCGTACCGGCTCCCCCGCCGCCGCCGGTGGACCGGTACTAGCGGAGGGCGTCGACGACGATGAATGTGCTGCTCGACAACTTCACCCTGTTCCGCAAGGGCTTCGTGGGTACGGTCGAACTGACCCTGGCCGCCTCGGCGATCGCCCTCGTGGTCGGCGTGCTGATGGCCGCCTGCCGGGTCTCCCCGGTCCGTCCGCTGCGGATCATCGGCGGGGCGTGGGTGACCGTGCTCCGCAACACCCCGCTCACCCTGCTGTTCTTCGCGGTCGTGCTGGGCCTGCCGCGATTCGGCGTGGTGCTCCCCTTCTTCACCCTCGCGGTGCTCGCCCTGGGCTGCTACACCTCGGCGTTCATCTGCGAGGCGGTCCGCGCCGGCATCAACACCGTGCCGGTCGGCCAGGGCGAGGCGGCCCGAAGTCTGGGCATGAACTTCGGCCAGACGCTCCAACTGATCGTGCTGCCACAGGCGGTGCGCGCGGTGATCCCACCGGTGGGCAGCACGCTGATCGCGCTCGCCAAGAACACCGCGATCGCCGGTTCGTTCAGCGTCACCGAACTGCTCGGCACGTACCGCACCCTCAACGAACTCGGCTACGACATCGTCGTCACGTTCCTGTGGATCGCCGTGGGCTACCTGATCATCACGCTGTCCATCAGCGCCCTGTTCCGCTTCCTGGAGAAGCGCCTGGAGGTGGCCCGATGAGCACCGAGACCTCGGCGCTGTACGACGTCCCCGGCCCGAAGGCCCTGGCCCGGCACCGCACTTACGGCTGGATCGTCACCGCGCTGTTGATCTGTGTGCTGGCATGGGTGATCTACAAGCTGATCGACACCGGACAGTTCGCCCATGACAAGTGGGCACCCTTCGAATACGTGGGCGTACAGAAGCTGTTGCTGCGCGGCCTGAGGAACACGCTCGAGGTCTTCGCGTGGGCCGCGGTGCTCTCGCTGGCCTTCGGCGCCTTCTTCGCGGCCGGTCGGCTCTCCGAACACCGGGTGATCCGCTGGGGCGCGGGCCTGGTGGTGGAGTTCTTCCGGGCCATGCCCGTGCTGGTGATGATCTTCTTCATCTTCATCGCGATGAAGGTCGAACCCCGCCTGGCCCTGATCGCCGGCCTTACCTTGTACAACGGTTCGGTCCTGGCCGAGGTCTTCCGCGGCGGCGTCAACGCGGTCCCCAAGGGCCAGAGCGAGGCGGCCTACGCACTGGGCATGCGCAAGACCTCGGTGATGGTGCACATCCTGATCCCCCAGGCGGTCCGCACCATGTTGCCCACGATCATCAGCCAGTTGGTGGTCACGCTCAAGGACACCTCGCTGGGCTACCTGATCTCGTACGAGGAATTCCTCTACGCCGGCAAGCAGATCGCCACCAACCTCGACTACAGCCTCCCCTTCATCCCGGTCGTCATCGTGATCGCCCCGATCTACATCGGCATGTGCATGCTTCTCTCCGGCCTTGCCCGCTACTTGGAAAGCAGCGGACGCCGCCGCCACAAGGGCGCCTGACGCCACGTCGGCGGATCGATGCTTCGGCCCGCCCGCGGCCTCCGGACGAGATCGGCCCTATTTCGGGTTCCCGGCTTTCGGGAGGGCCACCGGCATCACCAATGTGGTGAAGCTGCCCTGATCGGCGGAGCGGACCAGGACCGGTAGATCGGGGGCGGCGATGTCGAGGAGGACGTCCGGGCCGACGCCGGCGTCCAGGGCGGGTACGAGTGTGCCCGGGTCGAAGGCGAGTCGGGTCGCGGGGCCGGCGCAGATCGCCGGCAGGGCGCCGGCGTCGACTCGGATCCCGTCGAGGGTCGTGGTCAACACTCGGACCCGGCTCGGGCTGGGGCTGGGGCTGGGGTCTCGGCCTTGGTCCTCTTTCCGGCCTTGGTCCCGGTCCTCGCCATGGTCGTGGTCCTCGCCCGGGTCGTGGTTCTCGTCTTCGTCCCGCCCTCGGCCCAGGCCCCGGCCCTCGCCGAGCAGCGCTTCGCGTAGGGCCGCGCGGTCCACCACGACGCGGGTCTGCGGCGTGGCCAACGCGGCGAGCATGTCGCGGTAGGCCGGGTAGGTGTCGGCGGACGTCGCCGGCTCGTGGACCTCGTCGCCGGCGCGCAGGCGGAAGCCGTCGGCGTCGAGTTCGAGGTCGATCTCGCGGTGTCGGGTCGCCCAGGGGCCGAGTGCGATCAGGTCACCCACCCGGACCAGCGCCTGTCCCGGGCCGCCCTCGATCCGACCCGGGCGCAGTGTACGAACGGACAGCCGGTAGCGATCCGTCGCCACCAGGCGTACCTCCCCGTCGGCCACCTCGACCAGCACACACCCGAGCACCGCCGGCTCCCCCGCACCCGCCGCCGGCGCCACCTGCCGCACCGCGCTCGCCCATTCGGCCCCGCCGATGCTCGCCCGCGTACCGGTCGTGGTCAGCGAGCGCAGCACGCCCTCGACCACGACCCGCGCGGTGTCGGCGCGCTCGCGCATGCGGTCCAGGTGGGTGCGCAGCAGCGCCTCGGCGTGCTCCGGTGGACCGTCCAGTACGGCGACCGCCTCCGGCAGCGGCACCTCCGCCTCGCGCAACGCCCGCAGCCGCAGCGCCCGCGCCTCCTGCTCCGGCGCGTAGGAGCGGTAGCCCGTACCCGGGTCCACCGACGCGGGCCGCATCACACCGCAGTCGTCGTAGTAGCGCAACGCGCTCGGGCTCAGCCCGACCCGCCGCGCGAACGCGCCGATGCCCACCAGTGCGTCCCGTACCTCGTTGTTCGTGTCGTCGTCCATGGCGGCGAGTCTGCGGCTTCGACCTGCTCGAAGGTCAACTGCGGTCGGTCGGCACGGGTGATCGACGCCAGTGCGGGTAGCCGAAACAGGCCGATGAAGGAGGCCGCGAAAAAGGCCGACATGGCATCGAGTGGCGAGTAATACGAGTGAGGTGGACGACCATGCCACGCGGATCCAGCCCCAAGCGCGAACGTCAGTACGAGCACATCAAGGAGAGCGCCAAACAGCGCGGCACCGGCGAGAAGCGGGCCGAGGAGATCGCCGCCCGCACGGTCAACAAGGAGCGCGCCCGCTCCGGCGAGGCCAAGACCGCGAGCCGCTCGTCGCTGCACGACATGTCCTCGGCGAAGCGGGGCGGCAAGAACTCGCACAAGGGTTCGCAGGCACCCACGTACGACCAGCTCTACGCGGATGCCAAGCGCCGCAACATCAAGGGCCGCTCGTCGATGAACAAGGCGCAATTGGCCAAGGCCCTGGGCAGCTAGACGAGGCCGGTCGGGGCGGGTCGGCTCGGGGCGGCGTGGGTCGGGGCGGGTCGGGGCGTCTGCGTTCCGGTCCGGGACACCGGGGTCCGCCCGGGCGGTGGATCACGGCCGCGTCGGGAGGAGGCACCCGACCGACGCGGCCGGCCCACCTCAACGCGCCGCGACCGCCCGCCGCCGGTCCCACGCGACCGCGAGGTACGCGGTCACGCCCGCGAGCGCGAACGAGAACAGTGAGGCCGAGGTCCACGTCTGCGCGTGGATGTGCAGCGCGTCCTGGAGCCGGCCCCAGAACTTCGCCCACCACTCGACCGAACCCGGGTTGATCAGCTGATACATGCAGAATCCCAGCACCCACGGCACGACCATCACCCAGCGGGCCGGCGCGCGGTCGCCCAGGTCCCAGCCGGCTCGGCCGCGTCCGGCGAACAGGTCCACCGCGAGCACGCCGAGCAGCGGGATGAAGATCGAGCCGATCAGCGACAGGAAGCTCGCGTAGGTGTCGAAGTCGTTCACCATCAGCGCGAACGCGGTGACCAGCGCGCCCACGCCCAGGCACAACACCCGGCGGTCCACGCGCGGCGCCAGGTTCTGGATCGACATCGCGGTGCTGTAGACGTTGGCGAAGCTCTGGTCCACCTCGCGCACGACCAGCACGGCGAAGAACACCCATCCGGCGGTGACGCCCAGGAACGAGTCGAAGATCTTGTCCGCGTCGCCGCCGACCTGGGCCAGCGCGACCAGGCCGAGCAGGTAGCACCAGATGCTGGTGATCGAGAATCCGCTGAACGCCGCCCAGAACGCGGGCTTGGTGCCGCGCGAGTGGCGGGTGTAGTCGGACGCGAGCGGAACCCAGGAGACCGCGACCGCGAGCGCCGCGTCCATCGCCGGGAAGAACCCGGACCACGACCCCTCGGTCATCGGCGGCAGGCCCTCGCGCCACAACTGGATGGAGAAGTAGAGCATCGCGATGCCCACCGCGATCGTCACGTAGCGGCGCAGGATCCGCAGCATGCCCAGCGGACGCAGCGTCATCGCCGTGGTGACCGCGCCGGCGGCGACGATGTAAAGCCAATGCGGGCCGTCACCGTCGGTCATCGCCTCGATGCCGATCGAGATCACCAACAGCTCGAAGGTGCCCCAGCCGATGCACTGGACGATGTTGAACACCGTCGGCACGTAGGAGATTTTCGTGCCGAACAGGCCACGCAGCACGGTCATCGCGGGCGCGCCGCTGCGGGCACCGGGGATGCCGGCGACGGCGACCATGAGTGTGCCGATCAGCGTGCCGCCGACGGCCGCGACGATCGCGGCCACCATCGACAGTTGCGGATAGCCGGCCGGGGCGAGCACGAACAGGGCGCCGGAGAAGCCGAGCAGGCTCACTCCGAGGTTGGCCCAGAACGCCGCCTGGTCACGGAACCCGAGGGTACGTGGCGGCGCGGTGTCCAGGACCAGAGGCGCCTCGACGCCGCCGTGCGGTGTCTCGGGGCGCGCGTCGTCGATGACCGGAGCCGACATGGCTCTACCTGCTCTCCCTACGCCGGCATTACCCGGACAGGTTCAAGCGGTCGGTGGCCCCGGATGCGCCGGCGCTACGCCGACACCCCATGCCGCCCTCTCAGCCCGGTTGGTCCGAGCTCCCGCGATGGCGTGGCGAACAGTACGCGCCTCGCGGGTCGCTTGGGAAGGCGGGGTGACCCAACACACGCTCGCGCCCGCCGCCTCGCGCCGGCGAACACACGCACACGCCGGCCGCCTCGCATGGGTGAACACATGCTCGCGCGGGCCATGCCGAGTGGGTGAGCACCATGCCCGCGTCAGCCTTCCCGAGGGGGTGAACCCCGGCTCGCGTCGGCCTTCCCGAGGGGTGCACCCTGGCCCGCGACCGCCGTCCGGAGTGGTTGCACGCAGCCCTCACGCCCGCCATCCCAAGTGGGTGAGCACAGGCTCGCGCCCAGCCATCCCGAGTGGGTGTACACCAAGGCGCCCACCGTCCCGAGTGGGTGAACACACCCTCGCGCCCACCTCCCCTGGTGGGTGAACGCTGTTGCCCATCGAGCCGGCCACCCCGGGCGGGTGAACGGACTTCGCGGCTCACCACCCCGAGTGGTGAACACACGCCCGCCGCCACCCGGAGTGGGTGACAGCACGCCCACGCGCTCACCATCCCGAGTGGGTGAAGCCCGCCCAGGCGGTCAGCGCGTCCGGGGCGATCGCGCGGGCCCTGGCGGCGAGTTCGGGCGGCATCGCGGCCGGGATGCCGCGTTTGGGGTCGCGCAGCCACAACTGGGCTGTGCGTACGGCCTGAGCCGGCGGCAGGTCGCGGCGGTCGAGGTAGTGGCGGGCCATGTACAGCACCAGCGCCGTGATCGTCTCGTCCACCGGCCACAGCGTGGACACCACGGTGTGGCTGCCGGCCGTCAGGTACTCGGCGGCCCGTCGCCAGTTCTCGTCGTGACCACCCGCCGGCACAAAGGCGATCGGATCGCCGGCGGCGCGGCCGACCTCGACCCGGTACCGCCTGTCGAGGTCGCCCACCGACCGCGCGGCGACGTCGCACAACAACCGCGGCGCGCCGATGTACGAGATGCGCGTGCTCTGCAGCGCGTGCCGGCGGCGGCCGTCGACGACCGTCCAAGCCGCGTGCCAGGGCACCATGCCGAACGGTCCGGCGGGCAGCAGCACCAGGGACGGCGTGTGGCCGAACGCGTCGGGCAGCGCGGTCAGTACCGGTGCCATCACCGCTGCCCAGGCCCATTCGCACAGCGCGTCGAGCAGGTCGGCCCAGTTCTCCCGATCGCCCCTGCCCAGGTCCAGGCCGTATTCGAGTTCGGGCAGGTCGAGCACCCGCGTCGCGCCGTCGGTGCCGGTGATCACCGCGGCTCCGGGAACGAGTTGCACCAGCACGTCGTGACCGAGCCGAACCAGCGCGGCGGCGATCTCGGCGGCCGACGGCGGGTCGAGGAGCGTACGCCACGGGGTGCCGCGCGGGTCGAGCCCGATCCGGGCCGAGGCCACCTGCGCGGCGGCCCGGAGCAGGTGGGCATCCGCCGGCGCGGCCCGATCCGCGCGCCGGAAGCAGAGCCGCGCCTGGTCCCAGGCCCGACGGTCGCCGACGGGTGCCGCGCTCGCGGCGTACGCGACGCCCGCCACGTAGGCGAATTCCGGCCACCGGGCGTCGGCGCCGTCGAGCGTGCCGAGTGCCTCGGTCAGCAACTCGATCGCCTCGGCGAACAACTCCCGCACGGCGTCCGGGCCGCCCTCGCCCGACTCGGCCGCCAACGCCTCGGCGCACCGCGCCCGACCGCGTTCACCCCGCTCCCGAGCCCGCCGCGTCTCCGCGTCGACATCCTCCACGCCCACCCCCCGCTAGCCCCCGCACGCCGAAACCACGGTACCGGGGCACGAACTCGCCCCAACGAACGCGCCATCACAACCGCGGCCGAATCCCACCGCCCCATGCCACCACTCCACCCCCCACCCGACCCACCACACCGCCGGCACGTCGACCCGCCCACGCCGCTGCCCACCGTCCGGGCGCATCACAGCCCGATCGCCCGATCGACCCGCTGCTCCACCACCCCACCGGTTCGCCGATAGACCACTTCACTCCCGCCCCCACCACCCCACCAACCGCGCCCGCCACTCCGCCACTCCGCCGGTCTATCGACACACCTCCCCGCCCGCCCCTCGGGCACCCCGTCGCTTCGCCGGCGGTGCCTCCTCGTGCCGGAACCGTTGCTTCCGGTGGTGTGTCCGGCGGGCGCGCAGCCGAACCTTCCGGTTGCCGCAGCGGAGCGGTCCATGGCTCTTCCGTCTTGGTTTACCGGCGCGTAACTTACTCGTGAGTCACCCTCCGACGCCGTCCCAGGGCGTCGCTTCGCCACGCATTCCCGCTGGTCGGGCCACGCCCCGACCATGACGTCAGGAGACCCTCATGGGTCAATTCCGCATGCGCCCACGCGCTGGTGTGCGCCCACGCGCTCGTGCGGTCGCCGTCGTCTCGGCCGCGATTCTCGCCGGGACCGCCCTCGGTCCGGCCGCCTCGGCCGGCACCACCGTCGCTCGCGCCCCGGCGGCCGCCGTGCAGACCGCCGCCGGGACGTCCCTGCGCTTCGTCGACATCCCCGGCGACGGCGGCACCAAGCTCGCCGCCAACGTGACCACCCCGACCGGCGGCGCCCCCGGCACCCGCTACCCGATCGTGGTGCTGCCGACCAGTTGGGCGATGCCCCAGATCGAGTACGTCGTCCCCGCGCAAAAGCTCGCGGACAAGGGCTATGTCGTGGTCGGTTACAACTCGCGCGGCTTCTGGCAGTCCGGCGGCGAGATCGAGACGGCCGGCCCGAAGGACATCGCCGACGCGTCCAGGGTGATCGACTGGGCGCTGGCCAACACGCCCGCGGATCCGGCCCGGATAGGCATGGCCGGCGTCTCCTACGGCGCCGGGATCAGCCTGCTCGCGTCCGCGTTCGATCCCAGGATCAAGGCCGTGGTCGCGATGAGCGGCTGGGCCGACCTGATCGACTCCATCTACAGCGGTCGCACCGAACACGCCCAGGCCGCCACGCTGTTGGGCGGTGCCGGTTTCCTCACCGGTCGTCCCAGCGCCGAACTCACCGAGATCCTGAAGAACTTCCTCTCCGGCAACCTGGCCAAGGAGGCGGAGATGATCGCGTGGGGCGCCAAGCGCTCACCCGCGACCTACCTCGACCGGATCAACGCCAACGGCGCCGCGATCATGCTCGGCAACGCGTGGGGCGACTCGCTCTTCCCGCCGAACCAATACGCCGACTTCTATGGGAAGTTGACCGGCCCCAAGCGACTGGAATTCCGTCCGGGCGACCACGCCACCGCCGAGGCGGGCGGCCTGTTCGGACTTCCCAACGACATGTGGGCCGACTCGACCCGCTGGTTCGACCACCACCTCAAGGGCGTCGACAACGGCATCGACCGCGAGCAGCCCGTGCAGCTCAAGTCCCGTACAGGTGAGGGCGGTTACGAGGGCTTTTCGAGCTGGGCGGCCGTACCGTCCTCGACCCGCACCATCGCGCTCAACGGAACCCAGCGCGTCCTGGCGAACATCGACTCCGGGGCGAACGGCGGCACGATCTTCCTGTCCAGCATCCTCGACCAGTTCCTCCAGGTCCCGCCGGTCGCCTCGATCCCGCTGCTGCCCAGGGCGTTCGCGGGCGTGTGGCAGAGCGACCGCTACGACACGCAGACGAAGGTGCGCGGTACAACCAAGCTGCACACCACCGTCACCGCGTCGCACGAAAGCGGAACGATCTTCGCCTACCTGTACGACGTCGGCCCGCTGGGTATCGGCAAATTGGTGACCCACTCGCCGCTGAGCTTCCACGGCAGGACGCCGGGTGTGGCCTTCCCGGTCGACATCGACATGTTCGCGACGGCCTACGACGTCCCGGCGGGCCACCGCCTGGCGGTCGTGGTGGACACCGTCGACCCGCTGTACCTGGAGCACAACCCGTTCGCCGCCGGACTCGCCTTCTCGTCACCGGCGAACGACCCGTCCACGGTAACGGTGCCGGTCCGCGACTGAGGCCGAGGCCGAGGCCGAGGCCGAGAACGGAGGCCAAGGCGGCGACCGGGGCCAAGGTCGAGCCCGAATTCGCCCACGCAACGGCCGGTGCCCCTCGGACACCGGCCGTTGCCACCGCAACAGACCTCAGCAGGCGCCCGGCCCGACACCGTCGATCCGACCGCCGAAGTCGCCGAGGTACTTCGAGCGCCAGTCACCGTTGAACACGTCGCGCTTCTCCACCGGGCTCCAGTTGATGAAACAGGCCCTGGTGCTCGCGACGGCGGATCCGACGTGATCGTGGAAGGCCGGCGGCATATCGCGGTAGCCACTGCGCGCGGTCCACTCCCACGTGTTGCCGTGGAAACCCTCCCCGGTCCAGAAGCACACCGAGCCGTCGTTGCAGGACGGCGGCGCGGCCGGCGCCGCACTCGCACTCGTCGCCGGCAGCAACAGGGCGGTAAGGGACAGAGCGGCGGCGAGCGCCAGGGTACGCATGCGCATCATGGGTTACTCCACAATCGAAGCACTCGAGACAATCGAGACGGCAACGGCGATCTGCCGCGACGCCGCCATGCTCCTGACCCGGGCCCCGAACTCGCCATACCTCCCGGTTGTTACCACCCGATCGGGGACATGCCATCCCCATACGGCCCAGCGTCGCAATGGCTGGTCGTCGTCCGCCCCATGCCACTACGCTGCGCCGGTGATCATTCTCCTTGTCCACCCGCGACCGGCCCTCAGGGCACCTTCGAGCCGCACCGGGCGCTGACATGGCGCCTTTCGTGGACCGCATCACTCCGTACGACCCGGCCGCGGCAAACTCGACCTCCGGCCGTATTCCCACCCGCACCCGCATCCGGCACGACGCGCGCGAGGCCATCGCGACCGCGTACACCGCCGCGACAGCCGGATTCGCCCTCGACGCCGCCATCCATCGCCTGGCGATCGACAATCCGGTGGCGAACGGGTTCCATTCCGACGATCGCACCGCGGACGACGGACTCCGGGCCGAACTGAGCGAACTGGTCGCCGCCCGAGGCCCGGAGCTTCTGGAAGAGCACCGCATAGGCAACGCGTTTCGCTGGCACCGGCTCGCCGGCGGAGCCGAAATCCGCTCCACGGGCGCCCGGTTGACGCCACGCGCGCGATTGACGGTATGCCCGGACCCGCCGACCCGGCGGTCGAAGCGGGCGAGAGAGTACGTGTGACCATCACCGAAATGGACCGCGAGCGCCGCCGCATCGCCCTTTCCTTCGGCGACATCGACGCCTTCAACGACTCCGACCACTCCGGCTGAGCCCGAGGAGGCGGTCCCTCGGGCCCACCCCCCGATCCACGCGCGGCCACCCCACGGGCGGCGGGCCACTACGCGATGGCCCGCCGCGCGTACACCTCGATCTCGATCCTCATCCGGGGATCGGCAAGGCCGCACATCAACATCGTGGCGGCCGGTCGCACTTCGCCGAAGCAGCGGCGCAGCACCGGCCAACACGGCTCGTTACAACCGGATCATCGGCCTGTGCACCGCGTCGGGCTTCACCACAGGTGACCCGGCACACGGTGGAATGGCAGACCGTCTGCGCCCTGGTGGAAACCGGCCTGGGGGTGTCCCTGGCCCCGGCGAGCATCCGACGCATCCGCCTCAGGGGCGTCGCCTTCCGCACCATCGACCCGGACGCACCCCGCACCCGGGTCGCCGTCGCGTGGCGTAAGGAGGACGACAGCCCGCTGGTGGGCAGCCTTTTGACGGCCATCGACCAGGTTCCGCCGGACGGCTCTCGGAGGTTCGGCGGTCGGGCCGTGTCCTAGGAGATCGCGTCGCCGTTGAGTCGGCATGGGAACTTCGGGGTCGGGTGGGATCGTTCCGAACGGCTTGTGGGGGCGGAGCAGGAGCACACGCAGACGATTCCTCGGCATCGCCACCGCGGTCGGTGCCGGCGCGTATCTCGGCGGCACCCGGACCGCGTCCGCGGCGACGGGCGATCCGGGGCCGGCACCGGAACTGCGGGCCCGCGAAGCGATCTTCGCGATCGACACCGCCATGCGTGAGAGCTACGACGCGCTCCGGGCCGAGGTGATCAAGCAGCTCGGCCCGGTCATCGTCATCGAGAACGATTACCGGGGCGGCCGGTACACGCTCATCCACAACGGCGAGCGGGAGTCCTTGCACCCCGTCTCCGACATGTTCGAGCTGGCCAAGTCGGTCGCCCACGCGCCCCTGGGCATCTACTCGATCATCGCGCCGTATCTGAGCCGCCGAATCCCGGAACTCCCCAGCTCCGCCCGCCTCGACCAGCACGACCTGGACATGGTGGCGTTCAAGGGCCCGGGAACGAACGGATGGATCAGCCCGCTTCAGGACTTCGGTGCCACCCTGACCACCGCCCGGCGGCAGCTCGGCAACGCGCGCATGGCGCGCGAACTCGAAGCGTCCT
The DNA here is from genome assembly GCF_044765325.1 of Embleya sp. NPDC127516. Taxonomy (NCBI): domain Bacteria; kingdom Bacillati; phylum Actinomycetota; class Actinomycetes; order Kitasatosporales; family Streptomycetaceae; genus Embleya; species Embleya sp. NPDC127516. Next base: position 27,531 of record NZ_JBIWJT010000018.1, read on the forward strand.
GCGTACGGATCCTCGACGCCGCGATCGAGTTCATCGACGAGTCGGCGCGGCGCGGCTCGTTCGACATGGCGTCTTTCGAGACCTTCACAGGCGGCTTGAACGACGCCATCGAAACCAACATCAAGCACGCGTCCCGCGCCCAGATCGAGGGCGTGGAAGCCCTCATGGGGCGCTGGCGGGACAAGGTCGGCCGAGCGGACTGGCCCGGCCTGTACATCGTCGTCCTGTCCATCTGGACGACGTCCGCCCAGAACCAGAACTCGATCATCGTCAAACACTTCATGGACCCCGCAAGGGCCGACTCACACCTGATCGACCTCCAGACGGCCCAACCACCCACCGACCCCATCCACGTCGCCCTCGACAACCTGGCCCGAATCGTCCAGGACAACGTCGCGGCGGAAATGGTCTTCCCCCTGAACCCACAACCGGCGGACGCCTTGAAGGGCCGCGAGGACCTCCTGACCCAGGAAATCCTCCACCAACTCGCCTGCCCTCACCGCTGAACGGTCACCAGGGCAGGCCGGTCCCTATTGGCCGAGCGGCGCGTTCTCGATCGCCGTCGCACGGCGGGTCAACACGCGGGTGATGTGGCCGTCGTCCTCTTCGATGTCGCGGACATGCTCGAAGCCGATTCTGTCCAGCAGGACCAGCGAGGCATCGTTCGACGCGGCCACGGTGGCATGCACCTCGGTCAGGCCGAGAGTGTCGAAGCCATCCTCCGCCACCACCCACGTATACGAGTTCGGCCGGCGTTCGCCCAAGACGCGCGAGGACTCCCGGCCCTTCGGGGCATGCCACATCGCGGAGATCCCGTTCATCTGGCAATCCCTCGACGCCTCCGGCGTGGACGAACTCGTCGTCAGTCCTCCCCGCGATCTCGCCGACGAAATGCACCGGCGCTGGGTGGAGTTCATCCTGACCGGCGCACCGACGGACTGGCCCGCGTACGACACGACACAGCGCCCGGTCATGACCTTCCGCCGAGACAACGAGCCGGTGAACGAGATCGTCCCGGACCCGCGCGGACACGAACGGCTCCTGTGGGAGGGCTCGCTCGACCCCGAGTGAGCGAACCGCCGGCGAGCGAAGGCGAGCAAAGCGCCCGGCGAGCGAACCGCCCATCGAGCAAAGCCCCCGGCGAGCACCGCACCAGTGGCCGAACCGCCCTCCGGGCCGAACCTGCCCGAGCCACAACCAACCGGCCGGCGCCGCGCCTCGTCGCGCCGCCGGCCGGAAATGGTTTGACGCTCGCCCCCGCCGCCGGTCGGATGGCCATCCATGAGCACCGCCCCGATGCATCCCGATCTGCACCCCGTCGACGAGGACCTGGTACGGCGGCTGCTCGCCGGGCAGTTCCCCCAATGGTCCGCGACGGCCGTACGGCGATTCCCCTCCGGCGGCACGGTCAACGCCATGTACCGGCTCGGACCGAACCTGGTCGTACGGCTGCCGCTGGTGAAGGGCGGTGCCGGGGACGTGGCCCTCGAACGGGAGTGGCTGCCTCGACTCGCGCCCTTGCTACCGACGGCCATCCCGGAGGTGCTCGGCGCCGGAGAGCCGGCCGAAGGCTACCCGTGGTCGTGGTCGATCTACCGGTGGCAGCCGGGCGCCAACCCCGAGGCCGGGGCGCTGACCCAGCCCACGGCGCTCGCCGAGGATCTGGCCGGCTTCGTGACGGCCATGCGAGGCATCACCCTGCCCGGCGCACCGCGGGCCCATCGCGGCGGGCCGCTGACCGCACTCGACACCTCGACCCGGGCGGCGATCGAGGCATTGCGCACGATCCCGGACGAGGGCATCGACTGCGATGCGGTGACCGCCGTATGGGAGGACGCACTCCGGGCGCCCGCCTGGGACGGGCCGCCGGTGTGGCTGCACGCCGACCTGATGCCGGGAAATCTCCTGGTGGACGATCGCGGCAGGCTGACCTCGGTGATCGACTTCGGCTGCCTGGGCGTGGGCGATCCGGCCTGCGACCTGTTCCCGGCCTGGAACCTGCTGCCGATCGAGGCCGGAAAGACCTTTCGCAACGCACTCGACGTGGACGACGCGACCTGGCGGCGCGGCCGGGGCCGAACGCTCTCCCAGGCCCTGATCGCCCTGCCGTACTACCGCACCACCAACCCGACCATGACCCGCAACGCCCGACACGTCATCCGAACGGTGCTGGAAGAAGCCTGAGGTCGGCCGGCACCCTGCACCCAACGCGCCCAACGCGCACCCACCCACCACCCACGCATCCATCCGCCCGCCCGCCCGCCCAAGCCATCGAGCCTTGACATCAAGGCGACTTGAACTTCTAGGCTCCAGACGAGCATCCGGGGCCTCGGGAGCCCCGGCCCACACGGACGGAGCGCGGCGAACATGGCGATCTACACCGAGGTCGAACGTACGTACCTGATCGGGCAGGGCCTGGGCCGATTGGCCACTGTCGGCCCGAACGGCGTGCCGCAGGTGCGGCCCGTCGGGTTTCGGCTGAACGAGGACGGGACCGTCGACATCGGCGGACCCAAGCTCAGCACGAGCCAGAAGTGGCGCAACGCCGAGCGCAATCCGGCGGTGGCGTTCGTCGTGGACGACATGACGCCGGACGAGCCGGGGGCCTATCGGCCGGGCTGGGGTCGCGGCGTCGAGATCCGCGGCCGGGCCGAGCTGCTCCGCGACCACGAACCGCCGTTCGCAGCCGACTTCTTCAGCAACGAGGTGTTGCGGATCCACCCCGAGCGAGTGATCGGCTGGAACCTCGAGGACGGTTCCTGACCCGAGCGGGCACGCGGCACTCCGACCACTCCCTCCCCCGACATCGCCCGATTCCCGGACGATGTCGGCGGACGTGCCCGACCGCAGGCATCGCGCGGGCATCGCGCCGCCGACGCACCGCCGTCGTCACCGAGTGCCGATCGACGCCCCCAACGCGTGTCCGCCGAAGCCGTCGTCCGCGTGCTGGGCGGCCCACCAGTCGACCATGCGCTCGGGCGTCATCGTGGTCCAGTCCGGCGTGTCCTCGACCATCGCGTAGCCCATCGCCCGGGCGACCCGGACCAGGTCCGCGCCCGCCGGATAGCGGTCCGCCTGATAGCGCGCCAGCACGTCGTCCCACGACCCGTTCGGCCCCACCGCCAGGCACGCGCTCTCGAACGCCACCGCGTCCTGGATGCCCTTGACCGCACCGCTCGCCACATGCGGACGTGCGATCGCCGCCGCGTCGCCCGCGACCAGCGTGCGACCGCTCGTGTACGCGTCCACCACCAGGTCGTTGATCGGCTGGATCAACGTCTCGCTCTCCGGGGTGGCGGTCACCAGGTCGGCCCAGAACGGCGGGAAGTACTTGCGGACCAGCGCGAGCAGCCCCGGCCGGGGGTCGGCCGTGCCGCCGACCGCGCTGTACAGGCCCCACGACATGCGGTCGCCCGTGCTGCTCGGGATGCGGTACATGACGCCTTGGCCGTTCGGGATGCAGATCGAGATCAGGTGGTCGATCGGCTCGTGCTCCCACGGAACACTCCCGCGCCACATCGCATAACCCGCGTACTGCGGTACCGCGGCGGGGAACAGCGCGGTCCGTACGGCGGAGCCGTATCCGTCGGCGCCGACCACCACGTCGTAGCGCTCCCGGGTGCCGTCCGGCAGCACCACGTCGCCGTCCGCGCCGAGGGTGACCGGCGTACCGCCGCGATAGTCCACCTCGGCCGGCACCCGGCGGCGCAACCCCTGCCACAACTGGCCCCAGTTGTAGACCCGGAACGCGGCCGACTGGTCCCACAACAAGCGGCCCCGCGCGGAACCGCCGTCGTCGACGAGCCATTTGCGCCCGACCACGTCCCGCCACGGGGTGGTGTCGTCGACATAGCCGGCGGCCTCCAACTCCACGTAACGGTCCACGTGCAGCGCGATGCCCACACCTCGATCGGCGAGTTCGCCGGTGGTGCGCTCGTACACGGTGACCTCGGCCCCGCCGCGCGCCGCCGCCAGCGCGAACGCGCAGCCCGTGATACTTCCGCCGACCACGGCGACCCTGCCTATCGGCATGCCCATCTCCCCTTGTCCGCTTCCGACTTCGTACAGATGTCCGCACGAGCCCCGGAAGGACCCTACGGGATGTCGGTGGCGATCCGATCACGGACAACGATCAGTTGGGCTCGCCTGGTTTCGTCGAAGCGGATCTCGGCCTCCGTGTCGGGTTCGTTCACCGGAAGTCGGCGCCGGGCGTCGATCAACGTGGTCAGCCTCGGCAGCGCGCCGGCCGCGTGCCGGCCCATGTCGGCAAGCACCGGAAGCGCGTGCGCCCCCACGTACTGGTCCCCGACCACCGCGGCCAATTCCCCGACGAGACGATCGGCGATCCCGGCGTCCACGACACCGTGCACTCGCCAAACGACGCTCGCCAACTCGTACTTGAGCACCGATCCACGCTCGAACAGGCTCATCGCCTGCCGGCCTTGACGTTCCGTCAAGCCGCCGCACGCCATCAACCCGATCAGTGCCCGAGCGGCCCTGCGCCGCGACTCGACCACCTCGATCGGCTGTTCCGCCAACCACGCGTCGACGCCGGCGCGCCCGCCCACCACCCGCCGGGCGGCGAAGACCGCATGCAACTCCGGTACGGCCGCGTCGACTCGCGGTGGCTCGCCCAGTTCGCGCGCCGTTAGCCGGTCCGCCTCACCCGTACCCGCCGCCCACCGTTCGGCCGCGGCCCGCCACAGATCACCCGACAGCCGCAACACCCGCAGCGTCTCCTCGCGCAAGGCCGGACCCGCGCCGGCCGCGACCTCGGCCAGGGCGGGCAGGATCTCGACCGGCCCGGTCCGCCACAGCCGGACGGCCGCCGCCGCCATCTCCACCCCGACCCACCGCACGCCCTCCTCCTCGGCGGCGAGCAACGTCCTCACGACGCGGTGGCATTCGTCCTCGTGGTCGTTGCGGGCCAGGCGCCACGCCCAAGTCGAGCCCCACGAGCGAGCGTCGAGGCCGATCCGGTCCACCGCCGCCGGCAGGTCCGCCAGGATCGCGTCGTTCAGCGCACGAGACCGGGCCCACGGAACACCCTCCGCGCCCGACAACCCGAGCACCGCCGGCACCCGGACCGTCGGGTCGCCATCCTCCGACAGCGTCGTGAACAGGGCCGCGAACCTGTCACCGGTCCCGAGCAGGGCGTTCACGCCCGCCATCCGCACCGCCGGATCGGCGGACCCCGGCAGCCGCGCCGAAACCTCCTCGACCTCGCCCGTCGCCACGAACAGCGGTGCCGCCGCCATCCGGACGGCAGGCTCCGAGTCCACCACATACGCCGCGGCACGCTCGGCGACAATCGGCCAGGTTCGTCCGAACTCGCGCAACGAGCACAGCAGTTCGATGGCACGCACGCGCATCTCGACCGCTCCCGCGTCCGCGAGTCCCAGCAGCACACGCGTCATCGGTCCGTCCCGGTCCGCGCGCACCGCCTCGAAGATCGCCGTCCGCTCCGGCCCTGCTGCCACCGCCGCCGCGCCCGACCCCACCGCCCACTCGATCGTGCGCCCGTCCGGCATCGCCGGCCCGAGCGGCATCACGCGCCCACGCGCCATGACCTGTGCGTCCGCCACCGCGCACTCGCCCACCATGGCCTGTTCGGCCGCCATCCCCTGCTCGACCGTAATCGCCCGTTCGTCCGTCATCGCGATCGACGGTGTCACACCGCAGGCGGCGGGCCCATCGAATTGCGGCGGCCGTCGGGGTCGATCGAGGTCGGCCCCGAAGCCGCCGCGGTCTCCTCCACCTCCGGTCGACCGCCCGCGTCCACTCGACCGCTCACGTCCGCTCGACCTCCCGCCTGGGGTCGACCGCTCGCCTCGGGGGATGCCGCGCCCGCCGACGTGCCCAGGTGCATCGTGATCCGCACGACCACACCCTCGGCACACTCGGCCACTTCGACCTCGTCGCACAACGCGCGGGCGATCCACAATCCCCGCCCCGGGGTCTCGTGCTTGTCGGTCAGCCGCGGAAAACTCCGCCGTCGGCAGCCGTTCTGTTCCTCACGGCTCGCGTGGATCTCACAGACCACCCGGCCCGCCCGGGGCACACATCGCAACAGGGCCGGCTTCGAGCCGTTCGTGACCGCGCACGCGGCGATCTCGTGCACCGCGAGCACCAGACAGTCGGGGCGGTCGTCGGCCAGGCCCACCGCGTCGGCGTGCCGACGCACCACGGCACGCACCAGGCACAGGTCCGACGCGCCGAACGGCAGCACCTCCACCGGGCCCCCGGTACCGGAGCGGGCGCGGTCGCGGTTCGGGCCGGTCACTGCGTTCCCCCACTACGCTCGCCGGACGGTCGGTCCCCGTCCACGATCAGGCCACCGGCACCGCTCCAGCCGAGCAGGTCGACCACCTTGCGTACGGCCGGCCCGGCGGCGCGCAGGACCAGTCGCCGGTGCGGGCCCAGCGCCGCGGCGGCCCGGTACAACGTTTCCATCGTGCTCAGGTCGGCGAACTCCAGCGCGGACAGGTCGACCACCAGATCGCGTCCCGGCTGCGCGGCGGCCCGCCGCAACGCCTCCTCCAACAGACCCAGGGTCGCCACGTCGGCCTCGCCGATCAGCCGCAGCCCCTTGGTCGTGTCGGTGACCTGCAGGCTGGGCGGACGGGCCCGCCCGGTGCCCGCGACGATCGGGTGTAATCGTTCCTGGGCGTCGATCTGCACCGAGCTGAACTCGCGCGGGTCGTACAGGCAGATCCCCATCGCCCGGCGGCCGGGCAGGCCCAGGCCGGCGAGCCGCTCGAACTCGTGCAGTTCGTCGTACCCGACGCCACCGGCTCGGCCCCACGTCATGTCACCGCACACCCGCAGGCCCCGATAGCCGTCCTCGAGCGCCTGGTCCACCGCCGCGAAGAACGTCTGCGCCATCCCCTCGGGCGTGAACTCACCTTCCCACAGCGGTGTTCGGCCGACATCGACGACCACCAGCGAGCCGTCGGCCTCGCGTTCGGCCGGCCGCGTGGGTCCTTGGGACAGCGTACTCATCAGCCAGGATCGATCGCGCCGGCCGAGCAGGCACATCACCCGCTCGTCGGCGGACAACCCGTCCCGCACGTAGCTGTGCACCGCGAGCCGGACCACCGCCTCGTCGGCCGACACGAAGCAGCAGTGGCTGCCGTAATCCATCGCTCCCACCGCGGCCACCGTGGCCCCGGCCTGGGAAGTGTCCATCCGCGTATGCCCCCTGTGGTCCCGGCATGCCTCGGGCCCGGCCCGGGCGCTCGCCCCGCTCCAGACCGTAGTGCCCCCGACCGGTACCCCCGCGCGAAAACAGTCAAGAAAGCTTCTTTCGGGGGTATCCGCCGCCCGACCACGGCACAATCGTTGGGTCCCGGTCGACACCACGGCCGACACCACGGTCGGCCCCGCATCATCCCGCGACCACGATCGCGAACCCGATCGGGTGACGCCGACACCGGTTGGCCCAATACCGCCCGGGTGCCGGCCATCCGGCGACTAGCGTCCTGACGAAACCCACTCGTCCCAGGGAAGACATTGACCACGCATGCCCCGGCGCGGCGCGCCATCGGGCCGGACTCGCCGCGCGTCGACACCGTCGACGTGACGCCTCGTCAGGCCAATCGGGAAAACCTGCAAGGAGTTTGCTGAGCCATGCGCGTCGCCATCACCGGAGCCACCGGATTCCTCGGTCTCCATCTGCTCCGCGAACTGCTCGACCGGCACCGTACGATCACCGTCCTGGCCCACGCGGGTTCGCGCGGCGCGATCGACCGGATTCGGGCCTTTCTGGAAGTCTCCGCCGCTCCCGACGAGTTGGTGCGGCGACTCCCCGAACGGCTGCGGATCGTCGAGACCGACCTGACGCTGCCCCGACTGGGCCTGACGCGGGCGGACTTCGCCTCGCTGGCCGACTCGGTCGACGTGATCTGGCACTGCGCCGGCGATTCCCGGATCGACGCGCCGTTGGCCGAGTTGCGCCCGACCAACGTCGAAGGCACCCGACACCTGTTGGAGTTGGCCGAGGTCGGCCGGCGTCGTCCGCGCGTGCTGCACATCAGCACGGCGTACGTGGCCGGCGGCCGGCGCGATGGCACGGTGAAGGAGGAACTCCCGGACGATTCGGGTGGTTTCGAGAACGACTACGAGCGGTCCAAGTACGAGGCCGAGGTGCTCGTGCGGGACTGGGCCGCGCGGTGCGGACGCTCGGCGATGATCCTGCGGCCGACCACATTGGTCTCCGACCGGCCCGGTCTGCCCGGAAACGTTCTGCGGTACATGGTCGAACGCGCGGAGGCGACCGGAGGCTGCGCGGCCCTGGGTTGGGCCGCCCGGTTGCCGCGCCGGGTGCGGCCGGTGTTGCGGCTGGCCGCGGCGCCGGACGGCCGGCTCAATTTCGTCCCCGTGCACGAGGCCGCGCGGGTGATGACCCGGCTCGCCGATCTCGCCGGTTCCGGGGGCGTGGACGTCTACCACGTACGGCATCCGCACGACGTCCCGATCGGGGTTGTCCGCGAGGTGCTCGCCGAATTCCTGCCGGTCCGGCTGCGGTTCGTCGACCAACCGCCGGAGCGGCCGACCGGGGTGGAACGGCTCGCCGAGGCGCACACGGCGTTCACGCCGTATCTGACACACCGTCGTGGCTACGACGACTCGGGCGTGCGCGCGCTGCTCGGTGAGCCGCGTTCGAGGATCGGCGTGGATCGCGACTACCTCGTGGACTGCGTCCGGCCCGGCCGCGGCGGTCGGCGCGCCCACGCGGCGGAGAACGTGTATCGGGAGCACGGCCGCGCGGACCGGGTCGACGCACTTGAGCTCGGCGGCGTCCTGCGTTTTCGCGGCCTCGCGCCGCGCGTCGAGGATCTGCGCGAGGGGATCGCAGCCCGGCTGTGGCGGGTGCCGGTGCTGGCCTATCGCGTGGACGGCGCGTACCGGCGGCGCGGAGCGCTCGACCTGGCCCGGCACGTGCACGTGCACCCGGCCGGCGTGAACCGCCTGGGCGCCGCCGTCGACGAAGCACTCGCGGATCGGCTGCCTCGGGATCGGCCGCTGTGGGAGGCCCGACTCGTGCACGGGTACGCGGCGGACGAGTGGGCGGTGGTCTTCAAGGCTCATCGGTCGCTGCTGGACGGCGCGTCGGTGGTCGAGGTCGGTCGGCGCCTGTTCGGGGTGGAGCCGATCGACACCGCCCCGACGCCTGCGGCCGGGATGAACGAGCTCGGCGCGGGCGAGCGGCTGCGCTGCCTGGTTCCGCCGAGCACGCGGCCGTTCGCGACGCGCGGGCTGACCGGTACCCGTCGGATGGCCTGGCTGGGCCTGGACGCCAAGCGGCTGCGCGCGGCGGTACACGACACGGGCGCCGAGCCGGACGCGCTGTTCCTCGCCGCCCTCACCGGCGCGCTGCGGGATTGCCCGGGCGTCCCGTGGCGACGCGGGCCGAAGCCGGTCTGGGCCCTCGTACCGTCCGCCGCCGGCGGCTGGGCCCGTGCGGAACCGGGCAGCCACGCCCGGCCGACCCGGGTCCGGCTGCCCTGCGACCAGGCGGACCCCGCGCGGCGCCTGGCGCTGATCGCGCAGACGCCCGCGGCGTCGGGCGTGCGCTGGGGGCTGCGCGCGGCGATGTCGCCATGGCAGGTGGACGTGGCGGCGGAGCCGGCTCAGGGGTGGCTGCGCCGGCCGTACGCGTTCCGCGGGTCCTCGATGGTGGGTGCGGTCCCCTTCGGCGGTGTGCCCCGGGGTGTGCCGTTCGGAGTGTTCCTGGGCACGTTCGAGGACACGTTGTACGTGAGCGCCACGGTCGACACGGCCCTGCCGGGCGAGCTGGCGGAATCCCTGTGCGCGTCGTGGTCGACGGCGCTGGACGAACTCGCGGCCTGAGCCGGTCCTGGTTCGGCCGTCGGGCGGGCCCGTACCCGCCCTGCGGCCGAACCGGCCGGATCCCTCGTCAGACCAGGTGCCGCCACACGTCGACGTCGGCCGTGCGGCTCCAGGTCGCGTCGCCGTGGCCGTAGTTCGCCACGACGGTGAAGCCCACCTTCGGGTTGCCGCCGGCCCGGATCAGTTCCGCGCCCCGGGGGTGGTCGCCGCGTCCCAGGGCGGTGTTCACCCAGGTGACCTCGGCGTCGATGGCCGACCAGTCGATGCGATACACCGAGTCCTCGCCGGCCCAGATCGCGGTGAGGTCGCGCATCAGCGCGGTGGGGATCAGGCCGCCGCCGAACCGGGCGCCGGCCTCGGCCCACACCGACAGCGGCGCGTGCGCGAGCGCGAACCGGTCCTGGTCGGGCGTCGCGCCGAACGTGAAGTCGCCTGCGGCGAAGCCCTGTTCGTAGACCCAGTTGGTGAGCCCCGGCAGGCTGTTCGTGTGGATCAGCGCGAAGTGCGCGAGTGCCGCGTTGGTGAAGCGGGTGCCCGGGTCGACGGGTCGCGGTACCGGCGAGGCGCCGTTCGGGTCGCCGACCGCCCGCGCGAGCAGGCCCTTCAGTCCCGGGTCGCTCGCGTAGCCGCCGGCGGCGAGTTCGCGGTCGAGCGCGACCCTGGTCCGCGCGGCCCGTACCGCGAGTTCGCCCTCGTACGGCCCGGTGGTGTCCAGCACCATCACCCGGCGCAGCCTGGGCGATCGGTCCGCCGCGAGGTCGAGCGCGAGCGCGGCGCCGGCGGAGTGGCCGAGCAGGTCGTAGGGCACCCGCAGCGCCGCGTCGACCGCGTCGATCACCTTGCGCGCGTCCCGCTTGTGCGCGGCCAGGCCCCACGCGGGGCCGAGGTCGGCGGCCGTCGCGTCGTTTTCGCGCGGCGAGACGCCGATCACCAGGTAGCCGCGTTCGCGCAGGTGATGGGTGAGGTTGTGGGCGGTGGGGGTGAAGAAGTTCGAGGAGAAGTCGAGGCCGCCGCCGGGCAGCAGATAGACGAGCCGGCGCGGCAGGTGTCGGGTGTCGGCGACCACGTCCACCACCAACGGCACCGCCGCGTCCCGTACTTCCAGCCGGGTCCGGGTCCAGCCGGAGCCGTGTTCGCGCCCGCGCACCTCGAGGTCGCCGCCCAGCGCGCCGGCGATGCGTTCCGCCACCGGTTGCCCACCCGCCCGGCCGGTGCCCGCTCCCAGGCCGATCAGCGCCGGGGTCGCGAGCACGGCCAACGCCTTCCTGCGTCGCATCGCCTTCCCCCTCCTTCGACGACGTCAAGCCTGGTCGGCGCACCCGGCACGCCACAAGTACCCGCGGCGATCCGCCACGAGCACACGCCCGGCCGGGCCGCTGCGGGCCGACGGATTCGGCGGTCCCCACCCGGCGACCGTGCCCGGTCGCCGGCATGGTGCGGACCCGCCGGTGCGGTTCGCTCCGCACCGGCGGGTCCGCACCGTGTCGGCCGGCCCGGGACGCGCTAGCCGGGCTGCACCGGCTGTACGGACTGCTCCGCCTGTTCGGACCGTTCCGCCCGGCGCGGCTGCACCACCGCCCGGTCCGAACCATCCGATCCTTGCGCTCCTTGCGATGCGTCCGATCGTGCCGACTCCGCCGGTTCCGGGCCGGCGACGACCTCCGCGAAGCGGGCGGCGGCGATCAGTTGCGGGTCGCCGGTGCGCAGCGCGTCCTCGACGAGCGCGCCGGCCAGGGCCGGATCACGCTCGGACACCGCGAGGTAGGGCAAGGCCCGCAACACGGCTCGACGTTCGTGCGCGTCGCCGCGCCAGTACAGGGTGCGCAGGTGCGCGGACAGGTCACACTCGGGCGTACGCGCGGCCAATTCGGCCAGCGCCAGGACCCGCGCGGCGTCGTCGCAGGTCCACCCGGGCAGGCCGATCAGCGGCGCTCGGCCGCAGGCGCGGCCGGCCGCGGCGAACGCGGTGAAGTCGGCGAGCGTGGGCCAGTCCTCGCTGCCCGGTTTGGCGGACGCGGTGAACGCGCTTCGCAGAGCTGCGATCGGCGGGTGGGGCATGGGCGGATTCCTCCCGGTGGCCGGCGATGCGCGATACGCACCTGTGGCTGTGCGTTCCCCATCCGAGGTGATCGCCAATCGAACGATTCACGGATGGGCGTAGCGGTGCCGCGGGGCGGACGTTCAAGCCGAATCGCATTCCCGACAAAGCCGAACTTTCGGTAATCCGTCCATCTTCACGCCCGGCGTCCGCCCGCTCGGGCGGCGGGCCTCGGCCGAGGAGGCGCACAGGGCGCGCACGGCGCATTCTTGACCTTCAGCGGACCTTTCGCGGACCGTTCGCAGGCTGACGCGAACGTTGACGAGATCTACCGTTGGTGAATGGTCCGTGAACCGCTCGTCGAGGTCAGTGTCGTGATCGCCGCGCCTGCCGAGGCGGTCTGGCATGCCCTCGTGGACGCGGACACGCGCGCGATGTGGTGGCGCTATCTCGACTTGGACGCGCGGGTCGGCGGTCGGCTCAGCGAGCGCTGGAGCGGAGCGGACGGCGAGGCCCGGTTGACCACCGGCCGGGTCCGGACACTGGAACCGTGCCGCCTGCTGCGCTTCACCTGGGCCGACGACGACTGGGCGATGTCCACGACGGTGACCATCGAGCCGGCCCGGGCTCGTCCGGGCACCCAGGTCCAAGTCCGCGAGACCAGCTGGAGTCGCCTCCGGGACGGCCCGAGCCTGGCCGCCGCGCACCGCGACGGCTGGGGTGCGCACGTCGAGGACCTGCGCCGCTTCACCGAGGCCGCCGGCGGCCCGCGTTGACCGCGCGGGGTGTGCTCGGCGTCGTACCGGTCCGCGCCGGCACCACCCGCCATGGACCGGTGGTCGCCGGCGGTTGACGCGGGGGCGGGCGGTAGTGTTGTGGCGCCGTTCGGAGGACGAACGGCGGAGCGAGCCGGGTCCGGTTCGCGCGATCGGTGTCGCCGGTGGCGTGGTCGGCCGGCTGCACCACCTTTGGGAGTCATCGTGTTGAACGCCCTCGGCGCCCTCGCCGAACTCACCCCTTTCCTCGTCGTGGCGGTCGGTTTCACCTTCGTGATCCGCGGCATCCTGCGCGCGGACCGGCGCGAGCGCGAGCACTACGCCAAGCAGGACACCGAGACTCAGGTGCCCTCGTCCTGACCATCGCGTCGGACGTCGCCGGGGCTGACCCTCGGGCGCCTGCGGTCGGCCCGGCGTCGCGCGCGGAGAGCACTCGGCCGACGGAGCGGCACCGGCCGAGCAGCCGGGTGGACCGGCCCGCCGGAGGAAATCGCCTGGCCCCGAATCGGCGGGCCACGCTACGGTTTCCGCGGCCTTCCGGTGCGCAGGCCGCGGATACTCCATGGAGCCTTCAAGGGCAGTGAAATGTACGGGGCCCAGAGTCCCGGTCTCCGCGGCCGCCTCGATCTCGGCGGGCCGCCTGCTTCTCCCGGCACAGTGCGGCCGGACCGGACCGCCGGGTCGTCGACCCGGCGGTCGCGTCGTTTCCCGCACTTCGACCGCGGCACCGACACGGGTTCGAGCGCGCCGACTCCGGAGCGCCGTCGCGTCGGCATCCTCGGCCCCACCGCGCAGCCCCCGACCCCCTACCGGGGTATCACTCCGGAGTTGGCGCCGCGGTGTGATGCCCCCGCGGGGCCCGACTCCTACCTTGGGGAACACGCCGAAACCGGCCGCACCCGCGCCGGTATCGCCCCGCCCGCGCGGCTCGCGGGCACAGCCCCGAGGACTGCGCCATGACATCCACGACCGCTCACCCCGCCGCCGCAACCCTCGCCCGCTCCCCGAGCCGGCGCACGACGCGCCGCACGATCCGCCGCTTCGCGCCCGGTTCGGTGCGCGAGGCCGGTCGGCGCTCGATGTACGCGCTGATCGCGCTGCCGCTCGGTCTGCTGAGCATCGGCCTGGTGCTCGGCGGCCGGCCCGCCCGCGCGGCCCGCGTGCGGCTCGCGGCGGCCCGGCGGTTCCTGGACACAAAGTCGGACGAGACGACCGGACGGCCCGGCCCCGGCCCGCTCCGGGTGCTCCGGGACGGCGTGCTCGACGCCGCACTGGGCATCCCGACGCTGATCCTGGCCGGGTACGCGTACGGCAACACCCTGCGCAACCTGACCTACCCGATCTGGTACGGCGACACCGACTACCACGACGCGTGGGGCGGGCCGACCCTGGCCGGTGTCTGGACCGTGCACGCGATCGGCGGCCTCGCCTTCTTCGCGGTGTGTCTGTGCCTGATCAAGGCGCTCACCGACGTACCGGCGACCGTGGCCCGCCGAACGTTCGGGCCGCGGACCTGACCGCCACGCAGGCACTCGCCCGCCCGCTCCCGCTCCCGCCCCGGAGACCGCGATGGACACCGCCCTCGCCCCGCCCGACCGATCGGTCCATCCGGGCATAGCATCACCAACCGTGAAGATCGTTCGACCGCCGACCGTCCTGGCCACGCTCCGCGAGGCGTTGTCCCTGGACTCGGTGGCCCCGCTGCCCAACACCCGCCGCGCGAGGCGGGTGTTGTCGCTGACCGCGCTGCTGATCGGCGTGGCCGGTTGGCTCGACCTGTACCAGCACTACGACGTGTCGGCCGCGGGCGCGACCGTCTCCGCCATCGCCCGCGCGGTCCCGGTGCTGCTGTGCCTGTATCGCCCGCCGGCTGCCTGGTGGTTGGCGCTGACCGCGGCGATCGCGACGGCGGCGCCGACCCACCCGGTGTCCGACTCCGAGCCGTGGCCGTGGGCGGTGACCTCGGTGTTCTCGCTGGTCGTCGTCCTGAGCGTGATCGCGCTGCGGGCGCCGCGTCGGGTGCTGGTCGTCCTGTGGCTGGTGCTGCTCGCGGCCGGCACGGTGCTGATGCTCACCCGCAGTCCGATCGACGTCGACGAACTGCTGCCGATAGCCGTCCTGTCCGCCCTCGCCCCACTCACCGCCGAGGCGATCGGCAGCCGAAGTGCCGTGCAGCGCCGACTGGTCCGGGTCGAGGAGATCAGCCAGGCCGAACACGCCCGGCGCACCCTCCTGGAGGAACGCACCAGGATCGCCCGCGAGTTGCACGACGTGGTGGCCCACCACATGTCGGTGATCACCGTTCAGGCGGACAGCGCGCCGTATCGCATCGTCGACCTGCCGCCCGCGGCCGTCACCGAGTTCGGCACGATCGCCGCCGAGGCACGCCGCTCGCTCACCGAGATGCGCCGCCTGCTGCACGTGCTGCGCCAGGACGCGGACGCCGGCGCCGAGCACAGCCCGCAACCGGGTCTGGCCGAATTGCCCGTACTGATCGAGACCGCGCATCGGGCCGGCCTGGAGGCGCATCTGTCAATCGAGGACTCCGTGCCCGCGCCGGACCGAATCCCGGTGGGCGTACAACTCTCCGCGTACCGGTTGATCCAGGAGTCGCTCAGCAACGTGGTCCGGCACGCCCCGGGCGCCTCGGTACGGGTCACCGTGACCGCGGACGCCTCGGCGCTGCGGCTGACCGTGGTCAACTCCGCTCCCGGAGCGGCCGGCAGGCCCGTGGAGCCGCGCGGGCCGGTCGAGGATTCCGGCCCGACCGGCACCGGCCAGGGCCTGATCGGCATGCGCGAGCGGGTCGCGATGCTGGCCGGCGAGTTGCACACCGGGGCGTTGGAGGACGGCGGCTTCCGGGTCGCTGCCATGCTTCCCCTACCGCCGGCCGACGCCACGTCGGCCCCGACCACCCCCGGAGCGGCATGACCACCGTAGTGATCGCCGACGACCAGGCGATGATCCGTGCCGGCTTCGCCGCGCTGCTCGCCGCCCAGCCGGACCTGGAGGTGGTCGGCGAGGCCGCCGACGGGCGCGAGGCGGTCCGGCTGACCCGGGAGACCCGGCCGGACGTGGTCCTGATGGACGTGCGGATGCCGATCCTGGACGGCCTGGCCGCGACCCGCGAACTGCTCGGCGAAACCGACGCGTTCGACGCGATGCCCAGGGTGTTGATGCTGACCACGTTCGACATCGACGACTACGTGTACGAGGCGCTGCGCGCGGGTGCGAGCGGCTTCCTGCTCAAGGACGCCTCCCCCGCCGATCTGATCGCCGCCGTGCGGATCGTCGCGGCCGGGGACGCCCTCCTGGCGCCCTCGATCACCCGTCGGCTGATCGCCGACTTCGCTCGCAACCGGCCGATCACACGTGCGAGTTCGACCCGCCTGGGCACCCTCACCCCGCGCGAGACCGAGGTGCTCGGGCTGATCGCGCAGGGCCGCTCCAACGGCGAGATCGCCGCCCACCTCGTGCTCGCCGAACAGACGGTCAAGACGCACGTGAGCCGGATCCTGGACAAGCTCGACCTGCGCGACCGCGCCCAGGCGGTGGTCTTCGCCTACGAGAGCGGCCTGATCACCCCGGGCACACCGGGGTAGCCCGACCGAGCCGAAACGGACCGCGCCGAACCGAGCGTCCGCGAGCGGGTCGGCGACGCTCCGTTGCCGACCCGCTCGTACGCGAACCCTCCCGGCCGCCTCGCGCCTACTCCGTGGGCAGCCCCAGGGCGCGCAACTCGGCCGGGTCGCCCGGTCCGACCACGTCCTTGATGTCCGGACGGGCCAGGCGGGCGGGGTCGGCGAGGATGTTGATCTCGACGATCTTGTCACCCACGATGGTGAAGTCCATCACCCCGAACGCCTTGCCGCCCGGCGCGTTCAGCAGACCCGGAGCCCCGTTGATGAGCACGGGTCGGGCGTACTGCGCGAAGCGCGCGAAGGTGAGCGCCTGCTCGACCACCGCGCGGGCGCCGCGGACCAGTTGGGAGACACCGATCGGGCCGCTGCCGGTGTCGGCACGGAGCAGGACGTCGGGGTCGAGCAGGTCCAGCAGGGCCTGGAAGTCGCCGGCCCGGGAGGCGGCCAGGAAGGCGTCCACGACGCGGCGCTGACGCGGCAGATCCGGCTCCGGCGCCGCGCCCTGCACCCGACGCCGGGCACGGCTGGCGAGCTGCCGGGTCGCCGCGGTCGACTTGTCCACGATCGGCGCGATGTCGTCGAACGGCATCGCGAACATGTCGTGCAGCACGAAGGCGAGCCGCTCGGCGGGGGGCAGCGTGTCCAGCACGACCAGCATCGCCAGCCCGACCGAGTCGGCGAGGACCGCGAGCTCCTCGGGGTCGGCCCCCTCCGCGTGCGAGACGATCGGGTCCGGCACGTGCGTGTCCCACATGTCCTCGCGCCGGGACTTGCGCGAGCGCAGCATGTCCAGGCAGACCCGCCCGACGACCGTGGTCAGCCAGCCGCCGAGGTTGTGCACATCGCTGATGTCGGAGCGGTCCAGGCGCAGCCAGGCCTCCTGGACGGCGTCCTCCGCCTCACTGAGCGAGCCGAGCATGCGATACGCCACCGCCCGCAGATGGCTGCGGTTCTCCTCGAACCGTTCGGCAAGCAGTTCGTGCTCCGTCATCGTTCGCTTTCTCCCGTTCCCGTTCCCCCGGCGCTGTGAGCGACGGATTCCAGACGATATGACACCCGGAAACCGCCGTCCCGGCGCCCCGCCCACCGGCTCGGCCTTCCGGGGTCCGCCGCTCGTGCGCCGGGCCGTGCCCGGTGAGGGACTTCCCGCCGATCCGCCCGCAAAGGTGTCCCCTCGGCCGAACCCCTGGTTGCATGGGCGGCGACCAGGATCGAGGAGGGACCGCGTGCCCAGGCGACGGCCGAATGTGCCCGCGCGACGCGGCACGGCGCAACTGTCGGCCCTTGCCCTGCTCGCCGCCGCCGGCTGCGCGGCGTGCGGCGACACCGCGGCCGCGGCGCCGGACCGAGCCGTCACCGGCTACACCGACGGCGTCGTGTCCGCCACGGTCCCGTGGCAGGGCCGGTCGATCACCTTCGAGGTGGCGGTCGGCGTCACCACTTCGCCCGAGCCGCCGCGGATCACCGACCGGCTGCCCAAGGTCGGCACCGCCCCGAAGGGCACGATGTTCGTCCTGATCGGCCTGCACGCGGCCCTGCGCCCGACGGCCCACCCCGACTCCGGTTCCGTTCCCGACTCCGCCTCCGGTTCCGGTGCGGCCCCGGCCCGCTGCACCTTCGCCTACGGCCACAAGCTCGCCGACGAGGTGGTGCTGCGGCTGCCCGACGGCCGTCGCGTCCCGGTTCTGAACGCCTCCCCGCAGCCGGACCTCTACGCCGCCTCGGTCGAACTCGCCTTCCAGGTACCGGAGTCCTTCCGCGCCGGCACCCTCGCCCTGACTCCGACCGGCACCCTGCGCGCGGCCTGCCCGACCGGCCCGACCGACATCCCGCTGACCTTCCCCACCCACCACTTCACCCTCAGAGCCGACTGAGCCGATCGAACCACCCAGCCGAGCGAGGCAAGCCAGGGGAGCCAGGACAGCCGAGGGACCCGGTAGACCCGGGAGGCCGAGCCGACCGACCCGCCCGTCACCCGATCCACACCAGGTTGATCACACTCACCATCACCCGGTTCTCCTGCACGATGTACGTCGCGAAGCCGTGCGCCGCGAAGGCCGCCTCCAGGGTGTCCTTGAGGCCACCGCTCATCCGCGCGCCCGCGTTCCACGGGTCGTGGCGCAGTCGCCGCTCCAGTTCGATCCAGGCCCGGCGGGCGGCGGTCGGCAGAGTGCGCCGAATCGCCTCGGCCTCGACGTGGTACTCGACGCCATAGCTCACCGCTGCGCCCGGAACAACCGGTCCACCCGGGGCCGGACGACCCCGGACAGATCGCCCTCCCGGATCCGCCGGGCCCGCTCCAACACGGCCTCGTGGTCGCCGTTCCGGTGATGCACGAGCCGCCGCTGCCACGGGAGCAACACGTGCGCGAGCAGGGCCAGATCGCCCGCGTCGCGCGCGTGCTCCAGGGCCCGGCCGTACTCGACCTCGAACTCCTCCCGCGCCCCCTCCGGGAGTTCGGCCCGCAACTGCCCCGGCGTGGGCCACAGCGCACCGCCGGTATGGACGGTCACGGCCGAAGCGGATGGATCACGAGGCGCGGTCATGCCCCCAAGCGTCGCACCACGCCCCCACTCGACCACCCCTGCTCGCGGAAATCCGACGCCCCGGCGCCCACCGCGCGCTCACAACCGGAGCTTGTGCCACGCCGTGCGCAGGGCCTCCAGCTCGCGACGGGGGAACGGCCGCCGCCAGTCCGCGTACCAGCGGTCCTCGCCGAGGTCGAAGTCCACCCGGTCGAATCCGCGCAGTACGCTCCGCGCGAGCAGTTCGATCGGGTGGCGCGCCTCCCACAACACCTCGCCGGGCCGGTTCCGCATCGATGCGTCGGCGTATTCGACGATCCTGATGTCCACCGCGTCGCCGTCCGGGCTCAGGTGCCACAGATAGCCGTTGGGTTCGGCCTCGAACATCACCTTGTGGTCGCCCGGTTCGCCGAGCGCGAGCCGGGTCGCCGCGTCGATCAGTTCCGCGGGCGCGTCGGTGATGTAGGAGACGACCAACTGCGCCTCCCCGGTGGTGCCGGCGATGGTGCAGTCGGCCCAGCCGGAACCCGAAAGGGTCCAGGTGAACCACAGCGATGCCTTCATTCCGGACATGTTGCCGGCCTTCCTGGAATCACCGCATGGATCGCACGAATCTCACCCGTCCGGCCGGCGCATGGGACGCGCTGCGCCTGGATGTACCCGAGTCCGTGCGGCCGTCGCTGCGCCTGCCGGTGGCGGGGACCCGCAAGCTCGTCCCGGTCGACGAGCCGGCCGCGGCCCCGCTGTTGGTGTCGTCCCGCCCGATGGCGTACGGCGCCCACGTAGAGGGCCCGGTGGACGGTTACGAGCAGCGGATGGCATCGATACACCGCGGCTCCCGACGCCGGTGCGAACGCGGTACGGGACGCGGGCCGGCAACTCGCGCGCGACCTGCACCGGCCGCGCGCGGGCTACGGCCCGACCCGGGCGCCCGGCCGCTCAAGGGCGGCGTCCCCGCCTGGCGGGGGCCGGGCGCGCGCCATGCACCCGACCGGGCACGCCGAGCGCCCGGTCACCGCCCGGCTCCGGCCCGGCCCGCTCGGCCTCGTCGCGAACGCGTACGTCGAGCACCGCCGCCGCGCCCACCCGCCCGTCGCGTACCGCCTCGGCCCACACCGCCGCGTGATACGGCCCGGCCGCGCCGGCGAACGCCCCCGCGCCCATCGGACCACTCTCGCGCGGGACCCGATAGCGCACGGTCCACACCACCTCCGCGCCCGGGCCGATCGGCGCGCCCGGCTCCGGCTCCACCACCGCGACCCGCTCCTGGTCGAACACCCGGACCCGGAACCGCTCGGCCCCGCCCCCGCGATTGCGCACCAGCAACCGAGCCTCCACCACCTCCCCGGGGGTGGCCGCGATCCGCGCCCGTTCGAATCCGACCTGCACCGCGAGGGCCGGATCGCCCACCCGCTGCCCGGCCAGATCGGCCCCGCACAGCGGCCCCTCGCAGTATCCGTGGCGCTCGTCCGCCACCGGAGTCCCACATAGTCGGCAGTGCCCCGTCACACTCATGGCTGCCCCCGAACGTCGATCCCCCCGCGTCCGAAGACGCCCAACCGAGAAGACCCGTTCCGCATTCGTCCGCGGATAAGGGAAGCCCCTCGTTCCCTCCCTTCCCCCTGATCGCATCCTGCACTAACGTGCCGGCACACCCGGCCGCCCGGCGTCCTCGGACGATCCGTGCACCGGACACCACGACCGCGGGCCGAACCCACCCGGCCCCACCGGCGTCCGCCGAACTCGCGGCGGAATCCGGCCCCACGCACAGCGCAGCGACCCGCACGGAGGTTGTCCCCATGGCATCGACCCTCACCGGCGCGAAGATCGTCGTCACCGGTGTCACCGGCCAAGTCGCCGAACCGGTCGCCAAGATCCTCGCCCGGGACAACGACGTGTACGGCGCCGCCCGCTTCCACGACGACGAGGCCCGCGAGCGCCTGGAGGCCGCGGGCGTCACGTGCGTGAAGATCGACCTGGCCGCCGGCGACGTCGCGGCGCTGCCCGCCGACGCCGACTACGTGGTCAACTTCGCCGTGGCCAAGAACGGCGACTGGAACGTGGACCTGGACGCGAACGCGGGCGGCGTACTGTCCCTGATGGAGCATCACCAGGCCGCCCGGGCCTTCCTGCACTGCTCCTCCACCGCCGTCTACCAGCCCGCCGGCCACAAGGAACTGAGGGAAAGCGCTGCTCTGGGAGACAACCACGGCGTGTGGTCGTTCCTGGAGACGTACAGCATCTGCAAGATCGCCGCCGAGGGCGCCGCCCGCTGGGGTGCGCGCCGGTTCGCGCTGCCGACCACGATCGCCCGCCTGTCGGTGCCCTACGGCGACAACGGTGGCTGGCCCGGCATCCACTTGGAGATGATGCTCGGCGGCGCGCCCGTCGACGTGCACACCAACGCCCCGAGCGTCTACCACCCGATCCACGTGGACGACATCGCCGGCACGCTGCCCGCGCTGTTCGCGGCGGCCACACCCGAGGTCACCACCGTCAACTGGGGCGGCAGCG
Organism: Embleya sp. NPDC127516; assembly: GCF_044765325.1. Taxonomy (NCBI): domain Bacteria; kingdom Bacillati; phylum Actinomycetota; class Actinomycetes; order Kitasatosporales; family Streptomycetaceae; genus Embleya; species Embleya sp. NPDC127516. The sequence goes on from NZ_JBIWJT010000018.1 coordinate 48,877, forward strand.
ACCCGGTGAGCATCGAGGAATGGTGCGGCTACCTGGCTGAACTCACCGGCGTGACACCCGAGTTCAACGCCACCGACGCGACCATCGACTCGGTCACGCTGGACCTGACCCGGATGCACGAAATCACCGGCCGCACCACCGTGCACTGGCGGGACGGGATGCGCCGGATGGTCGAGGCCCTGCACCCGGAACTGCTCAAGTAGGACCGATCCGGGCCGCGCGTCGTCGGAGCGCACGTTGTCCGGCGACGCGTCGATCCGGCCCGCGTGCGTCCGGGTTCGGCCCGCGGTCGGCCCGCGTCCGGTTCACGCTCGCCCCGCGCGCTCACCTCGCGAACGCGTGCTCGGTGACCGGCCCGAGTGCCTCGAAGCCCAGCTTCCGGTACACCGGTTCGCCGGCCGCCGACGCCTGGAGCACCGCGACCGAATGCCCCTCGTCGACCGCCGTGTCCAGCGCGGCCCGGGTCAGGGCCGCGCCGTACCCGCGCATGCGGTGGGTGGCCAACGTCGCGATGTTGTACACGCCCGCGACACCGGCGTGCGCGAACACCTCGGCGGTGGCCACCGGCCGGTCGTCCAGGTACCCGACCAGGTAGCGCGCGGCCGATGCGAGCGCGGCCTCGGCGGTCAGTTCGACGAACCGCACGACATCACCCGCGGACGGCGTCCACAGCGTCGACAACACCTCGGCGAAGTCGAGCAACCCCGTGCGCGTGCGCACCGGTTCGATCCGCAACCCGGCCGGCGGCGCGGCCTCGGCGGGCGTGCTCCGGGTCCACCGCGCCCACATGGCCACCTCGGTCTCGTTGACCGGCAGGCCGTGTGCCACCAGCCGCTCGGCCAGGTCCGTCGGCCGCGACCCCCGGGTGACCCACCACGAGAACGGCCGCCCGGTCGCCGCGATCCGGCGCACCGTGCGCTCGACGGCCGCGTCGACCGTCTCGGCGGTCAGCCGCGCGCCCGCGACGATGTTGTACGAATCGTGCGCCAGACCGCTGTCCGCGAGGACCACCCGGTCGTCCTCGTCCACCCGCATCCCGGGAGTGACCCGATGCAGGTGGCACGCGTGCTCGGCAAGGTTGCGGTCCATGGCTTCGATCGGTGCGCGCATCCGGCCATTGTCACCGGGTGCCCCGCCCGAACCCCGCAACGACCGGGCACCGGCCGCCCGGTTCCGGGAGCGCCGGCGTACCCCTTCGACCGGCAAACGTGCCGAACCCATGACCGGGCGCCGGCACACTCGGCCGCGTGACCGAATCCACTGACGCCCCGACCCCCGCCGAGGATCCCGCCTGGCACTCCGTGCGCTGTCTGTTCCGCCATCAGCCGGACATCTACGAGGAACGCATCACGCTGTGGCGCGCCGCCGACTTGGATGAGGCCATCGCGCTGGCCGAGGCGGACGCGCTGGAATACGCCCGCGACGTGAACGACGCCGAATACCTGGGTCTCGCGCAGGCGTTCCGGCTGTTCGACGCGCAGGTCGGACACGGTACGGAGGTCTTCTCGCTGGCCCGGGACAGCCCGCTGGAACCGACCGAGTACCTCGACGCGTTCTTCGACACGGGCACCGAGCGACAACGTCGGGTCATGGCCGACAGTGATCCCCCGGACGCCCGGTGACCGCCCGCCGCGACAGCCGTCGCCCGGTGTTCATCCGGGGTCGGGTTCACAACTCCGGCTTCGCACGGGACCATGGAGGGCAACTGCCCTATAGATGTAGGTAGGGAGGAGCGCCATGGACGGACTCGTCGTGCTCGCCGTGTCCGCGTGTCTGCTCGGCTTGACCGTGCTCCTGGTGGTGCGCTCGCTCGGCCGTCGCGACCTCAGCACCGCACCCAGGGACCTGCTGCGCGAGGACGGCGTCGCCGACCTCGACGCGGCCGAGTGGTCACCGGACACCGAATGGCCTCGGCAGACCGATGCCGGTACCGCGCCGGACTCGCGCACCTGCCGCTGACTCGGCCGGGCAGAGCCCGCCACGCGTCGGCAGCGGTGCCGGGTCCGGCATCGACGGCCGGTTCGGCGCCGATGCCGGGGTCGGCTTCCGGCTTCCGCCCCGACCGAGCGCGGGCTCCGACGACGCGCGCTACGGCGCGTCGGGTTCGCCGCGCACTCTCGCGTGTGCCGTCGGCGCGTCGGGAGCGTCGGGCGGTTCCGCGTCGGCGGCCACCACCTGGGCCCGGGCCCGGTCGATCCGGCGGTGCCAGCGGGCCACACCCGGGTCGTTGTCCGGATCGGTGGACCTGGCCAGCGCGACGCCGTAGCCGAGCTGGGCGCGCTGCAAGCGGCTCTGCGCCCGGGCCGCCTTGCGGCCGTGCTCGCGTCGGGCCGCCTCCACCGCCTCCTTGCGGGTCTTGTTCGAGGCGAGCGCGGCCAGTTCGCGCAGCGGCAACAGTTCCGGCTCGTCGCCCACGGCGTGTGCGAACCAGCGGTACTCCTGCCGGGCCGCGAGCCGATAGACGAAGCTCGCGATGGCGAGCACCACCAGACCGTTGAGCACGATCTGCACGATGGTCAGGTACCAGTCGGTGCGCCCCAGGACGATCTCCAGGAGCGGCGAGTTGTTCACGAAGTGCAGGCCCCACGCCACCGCGTACAGCGCGCCGGCCGCCGCGAGCCGCACCCCGAGCGGCCGCCGCACCCCGACCACCACGTACGCGACACCCGCGCCGGTCATCGCGGTGAACGCCGCGTGGCTCCACAACCCGTTGACGATGGCGCGGACGAAGAAGCTGGCCACGATCCCGCCGGTCCAGGTCTCGCCGGCCTGGATCGCGGCGTTCAGCGCGTACATCACGTTCTCGACCACCTGGAAGCCCAGGCCGACCAGCGCGCCGAAGACGAAGCCGTCGAGCACGCTCTCGAAGACTCGTCGGTTGATCAGGATCAGCACCACCACGCCGAGCAGCTTGAGCGTCTCCTCGACGATCGGCGCCGAGATCGAGGCGCCCCAGTCGGTGGCGAACGCGGGATCCAGCTTGGACAGATAGCTGAGCAGGTTGTCGTTGGCCACGAGCGCGAAGCCGGTCGCCACCACGCCGCCCCACAACACGGCGGCCACGCAGAACGACAGCGGCTCGCGCTCGAACAGGTCCAGGTGGGTGATCACCGCGAGCGCCGGGATCAGCCACATCGTGTGGATGACCACGCTCAGTACGAGCGCGCCGGAGGGTGCCGCCGAGGACAGCCGGATGAAGTTGGGCACCACGCTCGCCGCGGCCGGCGCGAGCACGATCGGATACAGCCAGAACGCCGCGCTCGCCGGCCGCACGATGCTGCCCGCGTCCCGCCGGCCCCGGCGGTCGGTCAGCGGAGCCACGCTCACGACTCGACCACCTCCACCGAGTCGAGCATGGTCACCACGTCGTCGGCGATCGCCTCGGTCAGCGGCGCGGTGTGCCGCGCGGTGAGCGAGACGCCCAGTCCCTGGCCGCCGCCGACCAGCACGGTGAGCGTGCCGGCCACGGTGTTCCCGCTGATCGGCGCGACCAGGCCGGTGAGCCCGCGCGCGGTGGTCACCGAGGCCGGATCGCCACCGACTCGCCCGCGCCCGGTCGCCTCGTAGCGCCGCGCCGCCGCCTTGAACGCGTTCGCCGCCGAGGATTGCCGACCCAGCGGGGTCAGCCGGTACCTCGTCGCGCCCTTGACCAACACGCTGACCAGATCGGCCTGGGAAGCGCCCCGGTCGATCTGCCAGCCGGGTGCCGGGTGGTACCGGAACGTGCCCAGTGTGACCACCTGGCCGAGGTGCACCGGCGCGGCCCCGACGACGGAGCGGTTGAGCAGGTACGGGATCGCGATCAGGAGCAGCATCACGACCGCCACCACGAGCGTCGCGCGCAGTCCGTGGGTGGACGGGATCGGTGCCGACCTCGAACTCGGGCTCGAATCCGGCGAAGGTGGTCGCGGAACGGGTGCGGTGAGAGACAAACGCGACTCCTGTCTGGCGTCGTGGGCGTCTCCGCCGGTACCCCCGCCGTCGCCGAATGTCACTCGGTGCTCGACCGAAGGAGTGATTCGGTCACGGTAAAATCACGAAAACGCTGTTTTCGTCCCACCGATCGATGGACGGCTGTTACAGAGCCGTCGAAGGACCGTCTCGCCGTCCGGTTAGGGTCGTTTTTGTCAACAGCACCACCCCCTGAACGCCTGCCGGAGCCCTTCCCTTGAACTCCCTTTCCGCACGCCGTCGTCGCGCGACGGCACTGGCCGGTGCCGTACTCGTCGCGGTGACCGCGTCCGCGTGCGGCTCGTCCGGCGACTCATCGGCGGAGAACGCCAAGTCCACGAGCGCGCCGACCCAGTCCGGCGGCCACCCGGTGAACCCGCCCGCGAAGCCCGCGCTGCCGAGCAAGGTCGTCACGCCGACCGGACCTGCCACGAACTTCACGACCGCGACGACCACTTCGGTCGGGCCGATCCTGATGACCTCGTACACGGGCCCCAAGTCGGGGGTCACCGGCAAGGTGTGGGTGTGGCTGCCTCCCGAGTACCACGACCCGGCCTACGCGAAGCACGGCTTCCCGGTGCTCACCCTGTACGCGGGTGGCCAGAGCAACGGCTACAACACCTGGACCGACAACCAGTTGCCGATCCAGGAACTGAACGTGCAGGAGGCCAAGGCCGGCCGGACGCATCCGTTCATCATGGTGATGCCGGTGCAGAACCTGGAGAAGGACGAGAAGCGCAGCCTGGAGTGCAGCGACATCCCGGGTCAGCCGAAGATGGGCACCTGGATGGCGCAGGACATCCCCGACCTGGTCAAGGCCAACTTCCGCACGCTCCGCGACCCGGCCGGATGGGGTGTGATGGGCGCGTCCACGGGCGCGTTCTGCAGCGTCAAGCTCGCACTCCGACACCCGGAGCAGTTCAAGGTCGCGGTGCCGATCGACGGCTACTTCAACCCGGATTCGCCGCTGTGGAAGGGCCACGAGGCCGAACGGCTCGCCAACAGCCCGGATCAGCTCATCGCGGCGGGCAAGGCCGGGATCGACGTGCTCGCGACCGCGGGCGGCGGGGATCCGGCCGAGGTGCGGCTGGTCAAGGCCTTCGTCGCCAAGGCGGCGCCACCCGTGCGCATCGAGTACTACGAGCAGCCCGGTGGCAGGCATCTCACCTCGCATTTCAAGCGGATGATCCCCGACCTGCTCGGCTGGCTCGGCCGACACATGTCCCCACCCACCACCGACTGACCGTGTCCGGACCGTCGCTGAATCACCCTGGAAGACCACAGTGAGCCTGACCGGTACGCCCTTCTATATAACGACCATCGTGCTCGCGATCGCCGCCGTCGCGGCGGCCATGATCGCGTGGAACCGCATCCCCGGACCCAAACCGGTCAAGATCGTCGCGCGGCTGTTCATGCTGGTGACCTGCCAGGCGACGGCCATCCTGATGGTCTTCGTGATGGTCAACAACGCGAACAGCCTCTACGACACCTGGGACGACTTCCTCGGCACCGGCGGCGGCCACGTGACCGAGGCCCGCGAGCCGGCGCCGCCGCCCGCGCCCGAGGTCAAGCTGCTCACCAAGTTCGAGCCCGCCTCGGACGGCAAGATGGGCGAGGGCGTCCAGGAGACCACCCTCAAGGGTCCGCAGTCGGCCGTCGAGGCCGAGGTCTACGTGTGGCTGCCGCCGCAGTACAAGGACCCGGCGTTCGCGGACAAGAAGTTCCCCGTGGTCGAACTGCTGCCCGGCTACCCGGGTTCGGCCAAGGCGTGGTTCGGCACGCTGGACGTCAACAAGCAGCTCAAGGCCCTGATGACCAAGGGCGAGGTGGCGCCGTTCATCCTGGTCTCGCCGCGGACCAGGCTGCTCGCGGGCCAGGAGGACACCGGCTGCGCGGACGTGCCGGGCAAGGCCAACGCGGACACCTGGATCTCCGGCGACGTGCGCCGCATGGTGATCGACAACTTCCGCGCCGAGTCCGACCCCAAGCACTGGGCCATCGCGGGCTACTCGGCCGGCGGCCACTGCGCGACCCGGATGGCGCTGCTGCACCCGGACCGCTACGGCGCGGGCGTGAGCCTGTCCGGCTACAACGACCCCAAGGGCGAGCCCGACTCGGTCACCTCGAAGGACCCGGCCCTGCGCGAGTCCTCGAACCCGCTCACCATCCTCAAGAACGCCCCCCAGCCCCCGAAGGTCGCCCTCTACCTGGCCGGCGAAAAGGGCGACGGCTACGGCGACGCCCAAGCGCTCAAATCCATCGCCAAGCCCCCCACCGCAATCACCATCGCCGAAATATCGGGCGGCGGCCACGGCACCGACGTCTGGCGCCGAATGGTCCCCGACGTCTTCCGCTGGCTGACCAAAACCCTCGTCTAACCCACCCGCCGGCCGGACCCCCTCCAGCCCGGCCGGCACCCAACTCCAAACCCAGCCCAACCGACGCTTAAGGCCAAACCCAGCCCGGCCGGCGCTTGAGGCCACCCCAGCCCGACCGACGCGTGAGGTCAGCCGAACAACCCATCAGCCCGGCCGGCGACTGAGGCCAAAATCCAGCCCGGCCGGCGCTTGAGGCCACCCCAGCCCGACCGACGCGTGAGGTCAGCCGAACAACCCATCAGCCCGGCCGGCGCTTGAGGCCAAAATCCAGCCCGGCCGGCGCTTGAGGCCACCCCAGCCCGACCGACGCGTGAGGTCAGACAAACGACCCATCAGCCCGGCCGGCGACTGAGGCCAACCCCGCAACCTCCCGAACGTGCCGCCCCGCCCCCTCCGCAAGGAGCGACCGCAGGGCCGAAAACACCTTCCGCGCCTCGACCGCATTCCAATCCGCCGGCAACAACTCCGCAGGCAACCCCGGATCCAGATACGGCAACCGCCGCCATTGCGTAAGCATCGGAACATACGTCCGAAACGCCTCGCCCGGATCCACCTCCGGACGCCGCACGAGTTCGGCGGCGGCCGGCCCATACTCGTCGGTGAACAGCGCGTACTGCTCCTCGATCGCCTCGAAGTCCCACCAGTCCCCCACCGCGGACCCCAGCTCCGCAAACGCCGCGTCGCCGGTGAACAGGTGTACGTAGTCCGCGAGTTCGACCCGAACCAAAGTGCGCCGCGCATCCTCCAGCAGCCGCGCCGGCGCAATCCACACACCGGGCGACACGTTGCCGAACCCCAGCCACGTCAACCGCGACCGCAACTGATGCCGATGCGCCCGCTCGGACTCGGGCACCGAGAAGATCGCCAGCACCCAGCCGTCCTCGAGCCGAGCCGGCTCCAGGTTGCCGAAGATCCGCCGATCGCCCTCGTCGAAGATCGACTCCATCGCCGGGCTGAGCCGATAGCCGGTACCGTCCCGCCGCTCCTGCGTGAGTGTGCCGCGCTTCTTCAACCGCGAGATCGCCGATCGCACCGCCGGCGCGTCCACGCCGAGTTCGCCCATGAGCACGATCAGGTCGGCGATCGAGATCCAGCCGCCGAGTCCGCGCACGAACGCGCCGTACACGGTGTTGATCAGGGAGCTGGGCCGGGCCGGGGTCTCCGCCATGGTCGCCTTCCTCGCGGAGTCTGGTTCGCCGGCGATCCTATCCGGGGTCCACCTCCGCGCCGGCGACCGGCGTGCCCTCGGCCGCGCGCCGGCGCAGTTCGCCGCGCCGCAGCTTCCCGGTGCCGGTGCGCGGCAACTCGTCGACGAACTCGATCAGCCGCGGGTACTTGTACGGCGCCATGGTCCGCTTGACGAAGGTCTGGAGCGCGCGGACGGTCGCCTCGTCCGCGCTCACCCCGGGAGCCGGCACCACGTATGCCTTGACCACCATGCCGCGTCTCTCGTCGGTCGCGCCGACCACACCGCACTCGGCCACGTCCGGGTGGGTGCACAACACCGCCTCGACCTCGGGCCCGGCGATGTTGTAGCCGGAGGAGACGATCATGTCGTCGCTGCGCGCCTGGTACCAGAGGTACCCGTCCGCGTCACGGATGTAGGTGTCCCCGGTGATGTTCCAGCCGTCCCGCACGTAGTCGAGCTGACGCGGGTCGTCCAGGTACCGGCACCCGGTCGGGCCCTTCACCGCGAGCTGCCCGGCGGTGCCGTCCGGGACGGGCTTGCCGTCCGGACCGAGTACGACGGCCTGGAAACCGGGCACCGGAAGCCCCGTCGCGCCCGGGCGGATCGCGTCGTCTGCCGCGGAGACGAACACGTGCAGCATCTCGGTCGCGCCGATCCCGTCGATGATCCGCAGGCCGATCGTGTCCCGGTACGCCTGCCACACCCCCGCCGGCAACGCCTCACCGGCGGACACGCAGCGCCGCACGCCGGCGAGCAGGTCGGCGAGGCCCGCGCCGAGGATGGCCCGGTAGGCGGTGGGCGCGGTGAACAGTACGGTGACCCGCCGCTCGGCGACCACGGCGGCGAGTTCCTCGGGCGTCGCGCGTTCCAGGAGCAGCGTGGCCGCACCCGCGCGCAGCGGGAACACCACCAGGCCGCCGAGCCCGAAGGTGAAGCCCAGCGGCGGCGTGCCGGTGAACAGGTCGGTGGGCTCGGGACGCACGATGTGCGCGGAGAACGTGTCGGCGATGGCGAGCACGTCCCGATGGAAGTGCATGGTGGCCTTGGGCCGCCCGGTGGTCCCGGACGTGAACGCGATCAGCGCGACGTCGTCGGCCGAGGTGTCCACCGTCTCGAACATGGTGCTCTTCGCGGCGCAGCGGGCGGGCAGGGTGTCCTCGCCCGGGCCGCCGTAGGTGAGTACGCGCAGGCCCGGGGTGTCGGCCGCGTCGAGTTCAGCGGTGAAACGGTGGTCGCACAGCGCGACCGCGGGTCTGCCGATGTTGTGGATCGCGTCGAGTTCGTGCGCGCGCAGCAGTGGCATCGTGGTCACCACGACCGCGCCGGCCTTCAGCGCGCCGAACCAACTCGCGACCAGCCAGGGGTTGTTGGGACCGCGCAGCAGCACCCGGTTGCCGGGCACGACGCCGAGGTCCTCGATCAGGACGTGCGCGACCTGGTTGGCGCGGGTGAGCAGGTCGCCGTAGGTCCAGGTCTCGTCCGGGGTGACCAGGCACCGTCGGTGCGCCCCGTGTCGCGCGATGGTGTCGTCGAGCAGTGCCGCGGCGCAGTTGAGCCGGTCGGGGTAGCGCACGTCCGGCAGGTCGAAGATCAGCTCGGGCCATTGCTCGACCGGCGGCAGCCGATCCCGGGAGAACGTGTCGACGTGCGCGGAGGGACGGAGCTGCATGCCGGCACCTCATCATCCTGTTGCCATCGTGACGACAGTCAACGGTACGCGACATCGGCCCGCTATGGCATCCCCTTCCCGCCGAGCGCCGAGCGCCGAGCGCCGAGCGCCGAGCGCCGAGCGGGACGCGTCGGCGGTCGTCGCGCGGGCATCCCGTCACGAGGGCCTCGCTCGCGCGGCGTCCCGCCAAGCGGGCATCTCGCCAAGCGGGCATCTCGCCATACGGGCATCTCGTCGGGCGAGCGTCCCGCCGTGCGGGCATCTCGTCGGGTGGGCATCCCGTCACGCGCCGGTCCCGTTCGCCACCAGTACCGTGCCCCGACCGATCGCGCAGACCGTCTCGCCGCCGTCGGCGGACACCATGGTCAGCGTGCAGTCGCAGACCGCCTGTCGGCGGCCGGCGTGCACGATCCGCGCGTCGGCACGCAACGTGGCACCCAGCGCCGGGCGCAGGTATTGAACGGAGACGCTGCCGGTCAGTACGGCCGAGCCGAGCGTGCTGCCGGCCGCGAAGGTGATCGCGTTGTCGGCCGCATAGGCGAGCACACCGCCGTGCAAGTAGCCGTTCTGTTGCCGCAATTCGTCGCGAACGTCCACCTCCAGCGTGGCCTCCCCGGCACCGAAGGCGGTGACCCGGGCACCGACGAGTCGGCTGAACGGCTGGGCGGCCAATACGGATCGGGCGAAGTCGAGCGCCTCACGCGCCGCACGCGCGTCGGGGGCATCCGCTGTCTCGGGCGTGGTCGGCGGATCTGCGGGGCTCTGGGTCATCGTGGTGTCGCCCTTCGCGTGGAGGGATCGGGAGGGCCACGGGCGGCGCGTCCCCCGACGGGTGATCATCGAACCAGAGTCCCGATCACCCGCGTCGGGGCTTCCCGGGCACAATCGGGTCATGTTCGAACTGCTGCCGGGTGTCGGGGTGGTGCTGCCGCGCGGCGCCGGGACGTTGCGGTTCGAAATGAGCGAGTCGCAGGCGCAGTGGGTGCTGTCCACGGTGGTGGACGTACGCCCGTACTGGTCCTGTGCCGGCGCCGGCTACGGGGATGACGGCCACCGGGAGTTCTGGAGCTTCGGGGGTCACCTGGGCACCCTGCGCATCGACGTGACCGGCTCCGAGCACGGGTGTCGCACCATCACTTTCGAACCGGAGCCCGGCACCACCACGGATCCGGTGGTGTGGCGGGACGTCGACGTGTTCGGGTATCCCGCCGACGAGGTCGAGGCCGCGTTGGCGCCGAAGGCGGCGCGCGAGGCCGTCGGGCTGTTCCTGACCCGGGGCACGGCGGAGGCGGCGACCCGGATGGCGCGGGCGCGGTTGACCACCGAGGGCGGATCGGCGCGCCGGATCGGCTGACGCCACCGGGCGCCGTCGGATGTGCTTCGTCACATCACGGCGCGATGGTGAAATTGGACAGCTTCCCTTACCGTGGGCGCGCGTTTCGGCCCGGCCGGGACCCGGACGACCGGCCACGGTCCCGGTCCGATCCCGGGCATCCTCGGCCCCGAAAAGGAGAGCGGCGTCATGGCGCGGGACAAGCTGGGTGTGGCGATCGTGGGGACCGGATTCGGATGCATCACGCATCTGCCCGCCTTCCGGGACGCGGGCTTCGAGGTGCGGGCGTTGGTCGGCCGGGACCCGGCGCGTACCGCCGAGCGGGCCGAGCGGTTCGGGGTGCCGCACGCGTTCACCGATCTCGACGCGGCGCTCGCGCTGGACGGCGTGGACGCGGTGACCGTGGCCACCCCGCCGCACACGCACGCCGACATCGTGATCGCGGCGGTGACGGCGGGCAAGCACGTGGTGTGCGAGAAGCCGTTCGCGACCGACGCGGTCGAGGCGGCCCGGATGCTGGACGCCGCCGAGAAGGCCGGCGTCGTACACATGCTGGGCACCGAGTTCCGCTGGCAGTCCTCGCAGGCCCTGCTCGCGCGGTTGATCGCGGACGGCGCGATCGGCGAGCCCCGGCTCGCCACCTGGCTGTTGCACATCCCGGTGCTGACCGGGCCGGACGCCGAGGTACCCGCGTGGTGGGGTCGGGCGGAGGAAGGCGGCGGCTGGCTGGGGGCGCACGCGTCGCACTGGATCGACCAGATCCGGCACACGCTCGGCGAGTTCGCCGGGGTCAGCGCGGGCCTGCCGCTGGTCGCCGACCGGCCGGGGCAGACCGCCGAGGACACCTTCAACATCCGTTTCCGCACGGTGACCGGCGTCGAAGGCACGCTGCAAAGCTCCGCCGGGGTCTACGGACCACCGCTGCTGACCACGCGCGTGGCCGGTACCCACGGCACGGCCTGGGTCGAGTTCGACGACGTCTGGCTCGCCGACGCCAATGGCGACCGGCGCGTCGACACCCCCGCCGACCTGGCCAACCCGGACCCGATCGCACCCCCGTCCGACCTGATGCACACCGCCTACGACCTCCTGCACTCGATGGGCATCGACCGCGCGCCGTACACCAGGCTCGCCACGACCTTCGCCGCCCTGATCAACGGCGCCCCGGTCCCCGAGGCCCCACGCCACGCCGGCTTCGCCGACGGCGTGGCCGGCCAACGAGTCCTCGACGCGATCCGCGCCTCCGCCGCCGCCGGCGGCCACTGGACGCCCTGCGCCTGACCGCGGGCGGCCACGCGGCCTGTCTCGGATCGCTCCGCGCGGGCGCCGGGATGCGTGCGCGGGGTCGATCCAGGAAACCCACCCCTCGGAGCGATCAGCTCGGGCGCGAGGGTACGTCGAAGGTGTCGAGCAGAGCGCCGACGTACTCCTCCAGCCGCGTGGTGAGCAGCGCGGGGGTCAGGTCCGGGCGACCCGACTCCCGCCACGGGACCGCGACCTTCTCCGCGTCCGGCGCGAAGGCGAGTGCGTCGAGCAGACGCCAGTACAGGTGTTCGGCCGGATCGTCGGCAAGCCGCCCACCGGCCGCCGCGTAGGCGGTCGCGAAGCCCATCGCGGCGGCCGGGCCGTGCAGCAGGGCCGACGCTGTCGAGCAGTGCGCGACATCCAGGTCGGCCGGTCCCCACGAGGTCTCCACCCAGTCGACCACCCCGGCGACCCGCGCCTTTGGCCCGTGCCCGGCGAAGAGCACGTTCCCCGGGTGGAAGTCACGGTGCAGGAAGCGTCCGCGATACGGGGGCGGTTCGCGGCGAATCAGGTCGATCGCGCGTCGCCAGAGTTCGGGCCGCCCGGTTCTCTCGGGTACGCGCACCCGTTCCGGGGAGGTCCACGCCTGATAGCCCCGGGGCCGGGTGCGATCGTCGACCTCGACCGCGTGTACGGCGACAAGCAAGCGGGCCGACAACACGATCCGTTGCTGCGCCCCGTCGTCGTCACCCAGCCGAATCTCCCCCGGGAGCAGCGACATCAACAGGGACGGATGGTCGCAGTACTCTCCGCGCGGGTCCACGGCCACGAGCGTCGCCGCCGGGATGCCGCTACCGGCGAGCAGTTCCAGGATCGCCGCCTCCCGGCCCAACAGCCCCTCGGCGTGCCGCACGAAGAACGGCTTCACGAACGACCGCAATACCAGCGCTCGTTCACCGGCGGGACCGGCCACGCGCAGGCGACGCATCACCGACGTCCAACCACCGACCAGCCGCTCGGCGCCGACCACCCGCTCCCCGGCGGGCAACACCGACTCGACCCACGCCCGTGTCGCGGCCCACTCCACACCCTCGTCACCCACGCCGGCAGCGTACCGACCGACCCACCCGCCGACTCCCGCCCGCGCACCCCACCGTCCGCGTATGACGAGCTTCGAGACCCACCACCCGCAAAGCCCTGGACGACAGGCTCGGAAGCTCGGTGGCGGAAGTTCCGGCGGCGCCGGATCCGCGCCGCCGGTTGATCACGCCTCGTGCGCGCCGGGGCGGAGGTCGAGGCGGCGCAGGAGTTGGGCGTTGAGGGCGACCACGACCGTGGAGAGGCTCATCAGGATCGCGCCGACCTCCATCGGCAGGACCACACCCGCCCAGGCCAGGGCACCCGCGGCCAGTGGCACGGTGACGAGGTTGTAGCCCGCCGCCCAGGCCAGGTTCTGCCGCATCTTGCGGTAGACGGCGGTGGACAGGCGACGTACGCCGAGCACCGCGCGCGGGTCGTCGGAGGCCAGCACGACACCCGCCGACTGCACCGCGACGTCGGTGCCGGCGCCGATCGCGATGCCGACGTCGGCTCGGGCCAGCGCCGGCGCGTCGTTGACGCCGTCGCCGACCATGGCCACGCGCAGGCCCCGGGCCTGGAGTTCGGCGACCTTGGCGTCCTTGTCGCCGGGCAGTACCTCGGCGAAGATCTCGTCCACCCCCAGGTCGCGCCCGACCCATTCGGCGACCTGCCGCGCGTCCCCGGTGAGCATCCCGACGCGGACTCCCACGGTGTGCAACTCACGGACGGCGGAGCGGGATTCGGGGCGGATCTCGTCCTCCAGCGCGAGCGCCCCGGCCACCTCGTCACCGGTCAGCACGTACAACACGGCCGCGCCGCGCCCGACCCAGTCCCCGACGGTCGCCGACAGCCCGTCGGGCACGCGGACGGCCGTCTCGCGCAGCAACGCCGGCCCGCCGACCCGCACCCGGGTGCCGGCCACGTCCGCCTCGACGCCTCGGCCCGTCATGGACCGGAACCCGCTTGCCACGACCGGCTTTCCGTGCTCCTCGGCAGCGCGCACGATGGCCCGGGCGAGCGGGTGTTCGCTCTCCCGCTCGGCCGCGCCGGCGAGCAGCAGCACCTGGCCCTCGTCCCGGCCGGGTGCCGCCGCGACCCCGGTCACCGCGGGCGCTCCGCGGGTGAGCGTGCCGGTCTTGTCGAACAACACCACGTCGACGTTGCGCATGCGCTCCAGCGCGATCCGGTCCTTGACCAGGATGCCCTGCCGCGCGGAGAGCTCCGTCGAGATCGCGATCACCAGCGGGATCGCCAGCCCGAGCGCGTGCGGGCAGGCGATCACCAGCACCGTGACGGTCCGCTCGATCGCCGACCCGCCCTCGCCGAGCAGCGACCACACCACCAGCGTCAGCACCGCCGCGCCCGCCGCGTAGTAGAACAGCAGCGCCGCCGCCCGATCCGCCAACGCCTGGGCCCGGGACCGGGATTGTTGCGCCTCGGCGACCAGCCTACGGATCCCCGCGAGTTGGGTGCCCTCGCCGGTCGCGGTCACGACGACCCGCACCGCGCTGTCCACCGCGACCGTGCCGGCGACCACCGTGTCACCCGCACCGCGCGGCACCGCTCGGGACTCGCCCGTGATCATCGACTCGTCGAACTCGGCCGCCCCGTCCGCGATCCGGCCGTCCGCCGGGACGCGTGCCCCGGAGCGGACGAGCACGGTGTCGCCGGCCGCCAGGTCGGCCACCGGGATGCGCTGGAACTCCCCCTCCGGTCCGACCCGTTCCGCCTCGTCGGGGAGCAACGCCGCGAGTGCGTCCAGGGCGCCCGAGGCGGCGCCGAGCGCGCGCATCTCCAGCCAGTGGCCGAGCAGCATGATGTCGACCAGCAGGACCAGCTCCCACCAGAAGTCCAGCTCGTGCGAGGCGATTTCCAGCGTCGCGGCCCAGGACGCGACGAAGGCTACCGTGATCGCCATCGCGATCAGCGTCATCATCCCCGGACGCCGGGCCGCGAGTTCGGTGCGGGCGCCGGTCAGGAAAGGCCATCCGCCGTAGCCGAACACGACCGTGCCGAGGAGTGGCGGGATCCAGGACGAACCCGCGAACGACGGTTCTTCGTACCCGAGCACGTCCGCGAACATCGGACTCAGCGCCAGCACGGGCAGCGACAGCAGCAGGCTCAGCAGAAACTTGCCGCGGAACATCTCGGCGTGCCCGGTGTGACCGCCGTGCCCCTGGTGCTCGTCGTGGCCTTGGTGGCCTCCGTGCCCCGCATGGCCTCGCGGCTCGCCGTGCCCGGCGGGGCCTTCGTGCGCGGCATGCCCCGCGTGCGCCGCGTGCCCCTCGTGACGGCCACCCTCGCCCGGTCCTTCGCGGCCCGCGTGTGCGTCTCGTCCGTCCCGCTCAGCCCGCCCGCGCTCCATGCCGCTTCCCTTCTCGCCCGCCATCGACTTACCCTTTATACCCCACAGGGGTATAAGTAGCGTCGATCGACCCGCGCTCATTCCTTGCGATTCCGGCGGAACCATCCGCATCTCGGGCCGGCGGCGGTATAACCAGAGACCAGCCCCCTCTCCCTCGGGAGGCCAACATGGTGCGTCAGCCACGATCCCGCAGTGTCGACTGGTTGTGGTGGGCGACCTCGTCGGGCGAACTGCAACCCTTCCTGGATCATCCGGATCACGATCAACAGGAGATAGCCCGGGAGAAGTCGGCGGTCGCGGTCCAACTCGCCCGCCTCGGCGATCCGCTCGTGGACTGTCTGGCGGCAATCGCCCCGGACGTCCTGGCCGACGCCCTGTGGCGGTTGCCGAACCCCACCCGGACCGACACGCTGCGCGCGCTGCGGGTACCGCCCGCGCGCCGCCCCACTCCCGCGATCGCCGAACACGCGCTCAAGCGGCTGCGCAAACAGACCGCGAGCGTTCGCGGCTACACCGCCCAGGTCGTCACCCTGCCGGTGCTGCGCGTACTGCTGCCCGCGACCCTGGACACCGACTCGGAGGCGTTGGACGGCGAGATCCTGGAAAGCCTGAAGACCACGACGTTGACCCCCGATCTGATCCGGCTCACCGCGATCGCCGATTGGGGGTTCAGTTGTCAGGCCGCCGCGCTGCTGCGACTGACGCTGACCGAGGCCGATCTCGCACTGCCCGGCTGGCCCGCAGACGTGATCGCCGACGTGGTGACGGCGTGTCGGCGGTTCGAGGCGTTCTGCCGGGACCGGATGTGCGGCGCGAGCGAACCCCCGTCGCCGCTGCGCTCGCTCGACGACGCGCTCGGCCGGGCCCGGGCCGCCGCCGACTCGGTGACCGCCTCCGTAGCGGCCGGCCGCGCGCCGGAGGAGGCCGACCTGACCATGCTCGCGCTGGTCGGTCCAGCCGTCGCGGAAGCCCGAGAGGCGGTCGGCGCGCTGGTCGGCGCCGAGCCGGACACACTGCCCGAGGACCGACCGGGGCTGGCCGCCGCGATCACCGTGCACGAGGCCGCCGTACACGCCCGGGAACTCGCCGGCGTGGACCGCTTCCGGAATCTCGTCGGCCCGTCGATGCACGGCGCGGCGATCACCGAACTGCGCGAGCTGGCAACCGATCTGAGTACGCGTCACGAAAACTGGGAGCCGACCGACCGGCGCCGGGTACTGGCCCTGGCCGATCTCGGCGCGCTGATCGACGAGATCGCGGCCGACCGGGACGAGGGCGTGGACGCACTGGCCGAGACGGTCCGCCCACACCTGCCCGACCCGACCATCGTCAACGCCGCGCTGCGCGGCCGGTTGTCCTGGGACGAGACACCGACCACGGCCACCCCGCACGCCGCGACGCCCCCGCCGATCGCCGAGGAAACGGGGACGGCACCCGAGAGCACAAGCGACACCGAACCCGCCCCGACGCCCGAGGCTCCACCGCTCGACGCCGACGATCCGTCGTCGGGGGCGGAGGCTGCGGCTGCCGACACGGACGGCCGGGCCGACGACGCCGACGATGGCGGCGGCGGGGTCGAGACCGTCGGCACGGTGCCGATCGAGTCCGACCCCGACCCGGAGCCCGCCCCCCGACCCGACCCCGGTCCCGACTCCGCGACGCTGATCGGCGAGTTGATCGGTCGGGGCGACTACGCCTCGGCCGTGCGGGCAATGTCCGCCGACGCTCCGGAGCGCAAATCCGCGCTGCGCGCCCTCGCCTACGCCAACGGCGCGCGCTCGGACACCGGCGCCCTCGCGCTGTCCCTGCGCGACGAACTCGACGAAATGGCCATGCGCGTACCCGGCCACGACCGAGCGACCCAACTGCTGACCGTGGCCGCGGCCGCGCGCGCCGCCGTACTGTGCGGACACAGCACGTACGGCCTGCTCCAGGAGGCCGCCGCCGGGCTGAGCGACCTGCCCGCCGTGGCCACATTGGCCCGACACATCGCCACCGGCTCCGCGCAGGGACTGCTCGGCGGCGCCCGCAACCTCGGCGCGCTGGAAGCCCTCGCCGAGGCGGAGGCCGGCGCCGCCACGTGCGCGGCGGACGCCGCCGAGGCCCTGCTGCACCCGCGCCACCTGCGCTTCCCACGCGCCACCTCGATCGCCCAACTGTGGTGGCGACCCGAGGACGGCCTGCTGGGCCGACTGCTACGGCTGGCGGCCGGCAACGAACGGAGCGACGTGGACGAGGTCGCCGAGGCGCTGCGCCGGCTCACCAAGCACCACGAGTTGGAGAACCGACTCTCCGCGATCGACGAGGAGTTCCGCAACGGCAAGGGGCACCGCCTGGAGGGGCCGGCCCGACGCAGGCTGCTGGAGTACGCCCGCGAGTCGCTCGGCACGGTGAGCCGCTGGGTGGACGCCATGCGCCGGGTCGCCGAGACCGAGTCGGAGGCGGAGTCCTGGATCGCCGGCCCGCTGGCCGACCTGCGCCACACCCTGATCGCCGACCGCCCCGAAGCCGACCGCGAACTCGCCGATTTCGCCGCACACACCGGCGACCCACTCGCCGCCGGCGCGGCACGAGCCGCCGCCGCGAGCCTGTCCGCGACCCTCGACCTCCTCGACGGCCGCCCCCTGACCGGCCCCGAACCCACCCCCGAAACCCTCCTGCCCCCCAGTGCCCCCACTACCGACTGACCCCAACACGACACGCCACGAACACGAACGCAACAAGCGCAGCCGCAGACGCGAGGGCGGAGCCCGACACGGAGGCAGGTGCAAGCGCCAACGACGGAGGGCGCGCGGACGCGGGCGCGCGGGCGAGGGCCGACGCGAAGAGCAGGCGCGGGCGCAGACGCGCGGACGAGCGCCGACGACCGAGGCAGACGCGAACGCGGAGGCAGACACGGGAGCGAGGGCCGACGCGGAGAGCAGGCGCGGGCGCGCGGGCGAGGGCCGACACGAAGTGCGGGCGCGAGCGCGGGCAGAGGCGAACGAGCACAGGAACCGGGACGAACAATGCGGCTCACCCGGGACGAGCGCGGATACTCGACAGGCAGCACCGCAGGCACTCGCACCCGCACCCGCACCCCTCGCCCGGCCCCCTGTCCGCCCGCGCGACGCGGTCGCACCGGGCGTACCGGCCCGCGCTCGCGTCCACGGGACCTGTTCCGTCTAGGGGACCTCTTCCTCCGGGATGATGTGCATCGCCGCCTCCTCCGCGCCCGCCGCGCCGCCGTCGATGCCGACGTCGTGGGCGACCGCCTCCGATTCGGTGTCCTCGTGGGCACCCTCGTCCTCGGCGACCAGCCGCCCCGCCCTGGGGTCGGGGCTGCCCTCCCATTCGTCCGAGACGACGTCGTCGACGGAGACGTCCGGCTCCTCCTCGGCCAGGAGTTGGTCGAGCGACTCGCCGCGTCGCTCCTCCTCGGGAGTGTTGCCGTAACGCTCCGCCGCCGACCAGCGGTCCGGCGGCAGGATCCCGGTGTCCAGCGGGTCGTACGACAGGTCGTCGGTCGACAGCGTGTCCTCGGGGCCGAGTACGCCGTCGTCGCCCGGTGTGTCCGGGGAGTCTTCGGTCGGGTCCGGAGTGTCGTCGCTCATCGCCTGCCACCTTCCGCTGAAGTGCTCGTGCCGTGCGTCCAGGGCTCGGCCCCGTCCCCCCGCGACCCGAGTGACCTTGCCCAGCGCCGGCCGGTTCATTCGGGGCCGCCCGGGAGCGGCCCCGCCTGGCAGCATGTCCGGGTGCCGGAATATCGCTTGCGCGTAGCCACGGTCCTGACCTGTCTTCTGCTCACCGCCACCGGATGCGGCTCCGACGGCGACGACGGACCCGACGACAGGGCCGACGGACCCGCGAGGGTCGACCGCGCTCCGGAGCCCACCGAGGTCGCCGACGTCCGCCCCGAGCCGACCCTGACCATCAACTGCCTGCACACCATCGGCGAACGCCCGGAGCCCACGAGCGATTCGACCGTCGTCCTCGGCGACGTCGCCCTGGAGACCGGCCGCAGGCTCCAGACCACCAAGTCCACGGGCACCGAGTACCTGCACCCCTTGTTCGCCAAATCCGGCCTGATGGTGCGCAACGGCGCCGTCGTCGACATCGAGGTGTTGCCCGCGCCCGGCAACGGCGCGTCCATCGGCTGGGGCAACGGCCAGTCCTCCGCCGTCGCCGTCCGGGTCCCGGGCTGCACGACCGGCTCCACGGCGAACTCCTGGACGGCCTTCCCCGGCGGCTACTACGTGGACCGGCCCGGCTGCCTCACCCTGGTCGTGCGCTCGCGCGGGTTGCAGACGAAGGTGCGTGTCCCGGTTGGCGCCGACTGCTGAGCCAAGGCATCCCGACCGAGTGCCGCGCCGGGGCATCCCGGCCGACTGCCGAACCGAGGCGCCTCGGCCGACTCCCGCCCGCGGCGCTTCCGACCGGTTGGAGGCGATTCCCCCACCACCGGGCTCACAGCCCACCCAACCGCTCGTTCCAACGATGTAGACATCTCAACCCGTCTCATGCCTGAGGCTGATTTTTCCTGATGGATTTGGACGATCTTTGATCGCCGGCGCAGGGTGGTCCAGGGGGCAAGGGACGGAAAGCCCGGTCCTGGGGCCGGGGAGGGAGCGGACGGAATGCACGAGGCGCAGACACGCGAGACGAGCCGCGACGAATGGCAGACGCTGCACACCGGGACTCGGGAGTCCGCGGCCCGAGGGTTGCGCGAGGATTTGACCCACGCCGGAGTGGCCGAGGCGGACCTGGCCCGACGGGTGACCGAAGCCTGGGCGGGCTCCGTGGTGACCGTCGCGAGCACCGGCCGGCAATTCCGGATCACCCGGACCAGCGCTCCCGCGCCGACGATCTCGCTCAGCGAACCGCAACGCACCGAAACGGAACAATCGCTGCTCAACCGCTGACGTCGGCCCGCCGCCCGGCAACCGGGCCCGGGCACAACAGGCACAAGCACAAACACAGCCTCCGGCGAACGCCGCCCGTACCACTGCTCACCCGCTGATCCTCATCTCGCGCACGACGTCGCCCGCCACACGAAACGAGAAGTCCGACTGTCCGTCGAACCCGTCGCCCCCGACGTCTGCGGTCACCACGGTCTCGTCCCCGTCCTCGCGGACGGCGGTGACGGAGAGGGTCACCCGTACTCCGACGAACTCGGCGTCGCTCCACCGTGCGATCGCGTCCCGCCCGGTGAAGACCCGACCCCAGTCGTTCACCGACCCGTCGGCGGCGAACGCGTCCAGGAACGCTTCCGCGTCGCCGGCGTTCGCGGCGGCGACCAGCCGCCGAACGGGCGCGGGCAACCGCTGGTCCGTCATCGCGAACGTCCTTCCGGGGCGGGAGGCCGGACCTCGAACGGGAGCCCGGGCCCCACCAGTCGACCCGAATCGGGGCGACTCGGCCTGCCGGGTGACCCACTCGGGTAAGCGGACCGCGGTCGACCGGGAGCGGGCCTTCCGTCGAACCCCCGCGCCGTGCTGTGCTGTGCGCCATGGTCGACGAACCCACATACCCCACGGTTCCGCACCGGCACCGCGGCGTCCCCGCCCACGAGGCGGAAGCCCGCAGCCGAGCCTTCCACGACGTGATGGCCCAACGCCGCACCGTCCGCGACTTCTCCTCCCGGCCGATCCCGGACAACGTGGTCGACTGGGCGATCCGCACCGCGGGCACCGCGCCCAGCGGCGCCAACGTGCAGCCCTGGCGCTTCGTCGTGCTCACCGACCCCGAGCGCAAGCGCCACCTGCGTGAGGCCGCCGAGCAGGAGGAGCGCGAGTTCTACGAACACCGCGCGTCCGCGGAATGGCTCCAGGCCCTCGCCCCGATCGGCACCGACTGGCACAAGCCCTTCCTGGAGGAGGCGCCGGTCGTCATCGTCGTGTTCGAGGTGCACAAGGGACCGGACTCACCGCGCCCCTACTACACGAAGGAATCGGTCGGGATCGCCGTCGGCCTCCTGCTCGCGTCGCTGCACCAGGCCGGCCTCGCCACGCTCACCCACACGCCGAGCCCGATGCGCTTCCTCAACGAGGTGTGCGGCCGCCCCCAGGAGGAGCGCGCCGCCTACGTCATCCCGGTGGGATACCCGGCCGAAGACGCACGTGTCCCCGACATCCACCGCAAGCCGCTGGAGCAGGTCGTCGTCCGCCTCTGACCCGTCGGCCGAGCGTCACCGCGACCGCCGGGCGGGCCGCACGACCGCGCCCGTCCGGCGGAAGCCGTCCCGCGCCACCTCGAACGCCTGCGCCGAAGCCCGCCCCTCTGCGATCCTGAACGGGCACGTCCGGATTCGCATCAGCCGTACGTACGGGGGGCGTTGATGAGTGTCGTCGCCGGAAAGATCATCGACGAGTCGATCGTGATCGCCGCCGACTCCCAGGTGACCTGGGGTCAGGCCAAGACCGAGGGCACCAAGCTGTACAAGATCGGCGAGAGCCTGATCTTCGGCGGCGCCGGACTGCTGCGCGACATCAACCTGATGCGCCTGTTCCTGGACACGCACACGCCCGCGTCGGCCGAGGAACGCGACATCCTGGAGTTCTACGCCGAGTTCGTCGAGTGGGGCAAGCGCAAGCTGTCCAGCTTCGAGCCCAAGTCGGAGTTCATGTTCGCGTTCGACGGCAAACTGTTCGAGACGAGCAACGACTTCGACGTCTTCTACTACGACTACGGCGCGATCGGCTCCGGCTGGGAGTACGCGCGTGCCGCGCTGCACCTGGGCCACACCCCCACCCAGGCGGTCGGCGTCGCGTGCGACCTGACCATCTTCTGCATGCCGCCGGTGACCGAGTACCGAATACCGCGCCACCCGCAACATCAGCCCGGCCGTGATCACGAGGCCATCTGAAACGGACGTGGCGTGGGGTCTGCCGCAATTTGGCGCTAACCCTGTGTTTACGTGGTCTCTCGTAAGCTGTGGGGTATGTCAGAACAGCCCATCCCGGCGGACCTGATCGAGTTGCAGCGGGCCCGAGACGCCGCCTACGAGGCCATCGCCCGACATGCGGGGCAGCTCAGCGAAGAGGAGCACGCCCGGCTGTGGGCCCAGGCCCGCGACGCCGTCGAGGCGCTGCACGCGCACCCGGCGATGACCGCCGGCGGCGACCGCGCCGACCTGGTCACCCGCCTGCGTATGGCTGCCCAGGCCGCCTGAGCCCGGCCCGCGCCGGCATCGCGCGGCCCCTCGACGTCGGCCGCCCCGGTCACCACCGACCGCCGCCCCGGTCACCATCGTCCGCGAAACAAACGCCGCCGGCCGCGGCGCGCGCCCCGAAGGGTCCGCGCCGCGGCCGGCAGCGAAAAAAGACTGCGTAAAACGATCGGCGGAAGGCTCAGGCGCCCGCGGCCGCCTTGAGCGCGTCCACGCGGTCGGTCCGCTCCCAGGTGAAGTCCGGCAGGTCGCGACCGAAGTGGCCGTACGCGGCGGTCTGGGCGTAGATCGGCCGGAGCAGGTCCAGGTCGCGGATGATGGCGGCGGGCCGCAGGTCGAACACGGTGCCCACGGCGGCCTGGATGGTCGCCACCGGCACCGACTCGGTGCCGAAGGTCTCCACGAACAGGCCCACCGGCGCGGCCTTGCCGATCGCGTACGCGACCTGCACCTCGCACCGACGGGCGAGGCCGGCGGCCACCACGTTCTTGGCCACCCAGCGCATCGCGTACGCGGCCGAGCGGTCCACCTTCGACGGGTCCTTACCCGAGAACGCGCCGCCACCGTGCCGGGCCATGCCACCGTACGTGTCGATGATGATCTTGCGACCGGTGAGTCCGGCGTCGCCCATCGGGCCGCCGATCTCGAACCGGCCGGTCGGGTTGACCAGCAGCCGGTAGCCCTCGGTCTCGATGCCCAGATCGGCCAGCTCCGGCTCCACCACGTACTCGCGGATGTCCGGCGCGAGCAGCGAGTCCAGGTCGATGTCGGAGGCGTGCTGCGACGAGACCACGACCGTGTCCAGGCGGACCGGGCGGTCGCCGTCGTACTCGATGGTGACCTGGGTCTTGCCGTCCGGGCGCAGGTAGGGGATGGTCCCGTTCTTGCGCACGTCGGCGAGTCGCTTGGCCAGCCGGTGGGCGAGCGTGATCGGCAGCGGCATCAGCTCGGGGGTGTCGTCGCACGCGTAGCCGAACATCAGGCCCTGGTCGCCCGCGCCCTGGCGGTCCAGCTCGTCCTCGTCGCCGTCGACCCGGTTCTCGTACGCGGTGTCGACGCCCTGGGCGATGTCGGCCGACTGCGCGCCGATGGACACCGAAACGCCGCACGAGGCGCCGTCGAAGCCCTTCTTCGAGCTGTCGTAGCCGATCTCCAGGACGCGCTCGCGCACGATCGTGGGGATGTCGGCGTAGCCCTGCGTCGTGACCTCGCCGGCCACGTGCACCTGACCGGTGGTGATCAGCGTCTCGACGGCGACCCGACTCTTGGGGTCTTCCTTGAGGAGCGCATCCAGGATGGAATCGCTGATCTGGTCGGCGATCTTGTCCGGGTGACCTTCGGTCACGGACTCAGAGGTGAACAGACGGCGGGACACATCGCTCCCTGGGGTTGCAGCGGCTGCTGGCTGGCAGGTGGACCCGGACCGTCCGGACAGCTCGGGACGGGCGGGTCCACCGAATACTGGGCCCGAGTTTATCCCCCCGACCCCCGACGGGGGACTGGGTGTCCCACGCAATGGACGGCGTGGCGTTGCTCACTTTGTGTGAACTTGGGGCGATCGGGCGTTCGATTCGGCCGACGAACTAGCCGAAACGGGGCACGACCAGGTCCCAGACCACGTCCGCGAGGTCCTCCTTCGGACCGTGCGGAACCGGCGTCTCGGCACCGTCGGCGGCCAGCACGATCGCCTCGTTGACATCCGTGCCGAATGTCAACTCCTCGCCCACCTGGTTGACCACGAGCAGGTCACAGCCCTTGCGGGCGAGCTTGGCCCGGCCGTTGGCGAGGACGTCGTCGGTCTCCGCCGCGAAGCCGACCACGATCTGACCGGCCCGGAGCCGGTCGTGCGCCAGCTCGGCGAGGATGTCCGGGTTCTTGACCAGCGTGATCGGGTCCGGCTCCGCGTCGGTCTTCTTGATCTTGCCGCCCACCCGGTTGGCGGGCCGGAAGTCGGCGACCGCCGCGGCCATCACCACGCAGTCCGCGTCCGCCGCCGCCTTGACCACCGCGTCGCGCAGGTCGAGCGCGGTACCCACGTGCACCACGTCGGCCCCGGCGGGATCCGGCAGGCCGGTGTTGGCCTCGATCAGGGTGACCCGGGCGCCGCGGGCGATCGCGGTGCGGGCCAGCGCGTAGCCCTGCTTGCCGGACGAGCGGTTGCCCAGGAAGCGGACCGGGTCCAGCGGCTCGCGGGTACCGCCGGCGGTGACCACGACGTGCCGGCCGACCAGATCGGGCGCGGTCGCCCCGCGCGCGAGGGCGCGCCGGACCACCTGGAAGATCTGCTCCGGGTCGGGCAGTCGGCCCTTGCCGGTGTCCCTGCCGGTCAGCCGGCCCACGGCCGGCTCGATCACGATCGCGCCGCGCCGGCGCAGCGTCGCGACGTTCTCCACCGTGGCCGGGTGCTCCCACATCTCGGTGTGCATCGCCGGCGCAAACACCACCGGACATCGCGCGGTGAGCAGCGTGTTGGTGAGCAGGTCGTCGGCGAGCCCGTGCGCGGCCTTGGCGAGCATGTCGGCGGTCGCCGGCGCGACCACGACGACGTCCGCGTTCTGGCCGATCCGTACGTGCGGCACCTCGTGCACCGCGTCCCATACCCCGGTGGCCACCGGCTGCCCGGACAGCGCCGACCAGGTGGCCGCGCCGACGAAGTTGAGCGCGGACGCGGTCGGCACCACCCGGACCTCGTGCCCGGACTCGGTCAGTCTGCGCAGCAGTTCACACGCCTTGTACGCGGCGATGCCGCCCGCGACGCCGAGGACGACGCGGGGTCGAGATCCGGTACTCATCGCTGCTCCTGGTCCTCCGTCGCGGCCGACCCGTGTTCCGACCGGCACGGCGAGCCTACGACACCGCCCCTGGCGGCTCGATCTCGTGTCGCACGGGCGGCGGTTGCCGACCGGCCGTCGCGGGCGGCCCCCGCGCACCGCACTCCGCGCGGGACGCCCGCACGACGGGCCGGAATCTGAGTACTCGTACGGATGTCCCGTCCCGCCGGCGCTGCCAGCATCGTGGCGAGTATTCCATCGGGGGAGATGACGTCGATGTTGAACGAACGGCTGTTGGACGACGCGACGCGGTGTCCCGGCTGTGCGCGGGAGTTGGGGATTCCGCGCACCGATCGCTGCCACCGGTGTGCGATTCGCCTGAGCGGGCCGGAGGCGGACCGGTTGTGGCAGGTCAACGTGTCGGCGGCGCAACTTCTGCGGCAGCGCGAAGCACTGCTTCAGGCGATGCGCGCCGAGGCGCACCGGGCGCTCACCCGCCCGCCTCTGGCGCCGCCGGCGACACAGCCGTCGGCACCCGCCCCGCCTCCGACGCAGACGCAGACACAGACACAGACGCCGGTGTCCCAGCCCGTCCCCACCCAGCCGCCCGCGGCGCGCCTGCGCGAGATGGCCGAGGTCGGGCGGCGTCGGGTGGCCCGGATCGTGCTGGGCGCGGGTGTGCTGCTGGTGGTGCTGGCCGCGCTCGTGTTCGTCGCGGTCACCTGGAATCGCACCGGCACCGGCGGCCGGGCCCTGGTGATGGCGCTGGCCCTGGTGATGGCCGCGGCCGGCACCGCGGTCGCCGAGCGGCGCGAACTGCCCGCGACCGCAGAGGCGATGGCCGCGCTCACCGTCGCGATGGGCCTGCTCGACGGCTACGCGGCCTGGGCCGCGGACCTGGCCGGGCTGCGCGACGGGAGCGCGGTGTTGGTCGCCGCCGGCACCATGCTCGCGGTCGGCGGCGCGGCGGCGCTGGGCTCGATGGTGGCGCCGCTGCGCGCGTTGCGGGTCTCGGCGGCGGTGCTGCTCCAGGGTCCGCTGCCGCTGTTGATCGCGTGGTTCGGGGTGGGTCGCTCGTCGCTGTTGCCGCTGGCCGTCGGGCTCGGGCTCCAGGCCGCCGTCGACGTCGCGCTGCTGAGCCGGGTCTACGCCCGGGCCGCGCGCGGGCTGCGGATCGTCACCGAGGTCGGCGTGCTGTGCTACTGGCTGGCGGCGGTCGTACTGACCTTCGTCGAGGGTCCGAGCGGCCCGGCGGCGGCCACCATGCTGGGGCTCGCCGCGATCGCCGGCGGGATCGCGTTCACGCTGCGTCGCTCCCCCGCGGTGCGCCACCTGGCATCCGGATCAGCGATGGCCGGCTCGCTGGCGGCCGTGGCCCTACTGGTGGCCACCCGGCCCGCCGACGACTCGGACCTGCCGATCGCGTGGGCGGGTGTGGGTCTGTTGATCGTGGTCCTGGTCGCGATGGCGCCGCTGTTCGCGGTGCCGCGCGCGTTCCGGGCCGGACCGCTCGCGGTGCTCGCGCCGCTGACGGCGGCGCCCGCGTTCTGGGTGATCGCGACGCCGGTGATGGCGTTGGTGGGCCCGCTGTCGTGGCCCGCCCGCGCATGGAGCATCGACTCGGCCGGCGTGGGCGCACGAAACGCGATACTGCCGGACGGCGACTGGGACTTCGGCCTGGCGCCGCTGGTACTGCTGCCCCTGACGCTGCCGGTGGCGCTGGCCGCGGTGACGCTGCTGCGCGGTCGGCCCGGACGTACGCCGACCCTGGTGGCCGGCGCGGTCGTCGTCGAGGGGCTGCTCCTGGTCCTGCCGCCGGCCCTGGATCTGCCGTTGTGGGCGGCGCTGGGCTGGCATCTGGTGGCCGCCGGCGGGTGGGCCCTGACCGGGCGGGTACGCCCGTGGCTGCCCCTCGTCGCCCTCGCGCACGGGATCGTGGCCCTCACGTGGGCGACGGCGCACCCGCTGACCTCGATCACGGTCTGGGCCCTCGGCGCGGCCGGCCTCACGCTCACCGCCGTCCTGTCACCGGGACGCCTGTCGCCGGAGCCGAACCGGGCGACCGCCGAGGCGGCCCCCGAGACGAACGCCGACACGAACGCCGACGCGACCTCCGACCCCCGGCCATCCGACCGAGCAGCCACCCATCAGTCGAACAACCACCGATCACCCGCCCCCGAGGACTCGACCAATAACCCGTTCACCCCGCCACAGGATCGCCTCGCAGGCGACCGAGCCGCCGCCGACGACCACCCCGGCAGCGACCATCCCCACACCGCCGACCACCGGCCTCGCCCCACCCCCGCGCTCCTCGACCCGCTCGTTCGACCGATCGCGGCCGGCCTCGCCCTCGCCGTGGCCTGCACCGACGCCGCGATGGCGGCACACCACGCGGGTGCCGCGAAGGCCCCGACCGGCCTCGTGTCCGCCCTGCTGTGCGCGCTGGTCACGCTGATCGCGGTGGCGCTGCGCCCGAAGGCCGCGACCACCCGCGCGCTGACCCTGGTCGGCGGCGCCGGTTGGGCGATCGGCCTCCTCGCCGCGGCGCACGCCCCGGTCCCGCTCGCGGTGGGCCTGGCCGCGGCCCTGCCGACGTGCCTGGTCGGCGCGCTCCGCGACCTGCCGACCACCCGGCCGGCCTGGGCCGGCGCGGCCTGCGTGTGGTGGGTCGGCGCGATCGCGGCCGGCGCGCACGCGTTCGGCGCCGATCGGCCCGGCACCGCGCAGGCCGCCGTGATCGCCGCCGCCGTGCTGTTCCCGCTCGCCACCGTGCCCGCGAGTCGACCCGCCGTCGCCCTGGCGATCGAGGGCACGGCGGGCGCGGCCCTGCTCGTCGCCCTCCTGGTCGGCCGCACGACCTCGCCCGTCACGTTCGCGATCGCGGCGGGGGCCACCCTGTGCGGCGCGCTGTTCGGCCGCACGGCGCTGCGGCCCGGGTGGGCGCCCGCGACCGCCGTCCTGCTGTACGCCACGACGGCGGCCACCCTCTACCGGCTCGACGTCGGGGTGCCCGGTCAAGCGGTGGCCGGCGCGTGCGCGGCGGCGATCCTGCTGGTGGTCGCCACCTACCTGCACGATCTGCCGATGGCCGCGCTCACCATCGAGGGGGTCGCCATGGTCGCGGCGCTCGTGTCGATCGCACAGTCCGGCGGCCTGCTGCCGGTCGCGCTCGCCGTCGTCACCGCCGGCACCCTGCACAGCGCGATCCGCGGGCACGGCGAGGCACGCCCGATCTGGGCACCCGCCACCGTCGCGCTGTTCACCGCGACGGTGCCGGCCACCCTGCACCGCCTCGACGCCGCACCCACCGTATCCGTTCTGGTCGCGGTCGGCACGGCCGCCCTGCTGTACGTCACCACCGCCCGGCTCCCGCGCTCCGACGCCGCCGCCGGCCTCGCGACCGCGCTCGTCGCCGCGTGCTGCGTGCTCATGGCCGCCGTCGCGACCCTGGTGGTGGCCCCCGAGCAGATCTGGCTCGCGCTGGCCGCCGCAGGCTCGGCCGCGGCGACCACCCCGGACGGACCGCTGCGCCGGTCGGCCCGACCGACCGCCATTGCGCTGCTGTTCGCCGCCTACTGGGTACGGCTGGCGCTGCTCGGGGTCACCCACCGGGAGGCGTACACGATCCCGCTGGGCCTGGCCCTGCTGGCCGAGGGCTTCCTGCGCCGGCGTGCCGACCCGGAGACGACCTCGTGGACCGGGTATGGCGCGCCGCTCGCGGTGCTGCTGCTGCCCTCGCTGCCGCTCGCGCTGAGCCAGGGCGAGCCGATCCGGCCCGGCCTGCTCGGCGCGGCGGCGATCGCCACGCTCCTGGTCGGCGCGCGATTCCGGCTCCAGGCACCGTTGTTCCTGGGCGCGGCGGTGCTGGCCACCGTCGGCCTGGTGCACCTGCTGCCGCACCTGGCGCCGGTGTACGACGCGGTGCCGCGCTGGGCCGTGCTCGGCACCGCGGGCGTCCTGCTGATCGTGATCGGCGCCGGCTACGAGCGCCGGCTGCGCGACCTCAAGCGGCTGCGCCGCGCGGTGGGACGACTGGGGTAGGCCGCGGACGGGGCCGGCTCAGGTGAGCGCCCGCAGCTCGTCCAGCACCTCGGACACGCACGCCGGGTCGGCCCGATAGGGCAGGTAGAACCCGAGGCGGTCGGCGACCCCGTGGGCGCGCGAGGCCAGTTGGGCCGCGACGTCCTTGGGGTCGCCGATCGCCACCACCCGGCCCAGCAGCGTGTCGTCGACCGCGTGCGGGATGTCCGACCACCGGCCGGCCCGGATCAGCGCGTGCAGTTCGGCCTGCAACGGCCCGTAGCCCTCCACGTCGAGCACCGGCCGGTAGGCGGGCGTGGAAGCGTAGAACGCGACCATCGCCCGGGCGCCCTTGATCGCGGCACGCATCTCCTCCTCGGTCCGCCCGGCCGCGACGATCACGTCGAGCATCACCGAGAACCCGTCCCTGGTGCGCTGGGACAACACCAGGCCGTCGGTGACCGCGTCGGTGACCGGGCCGCGCACGAACAGGTCGGTGTTGAGCGGGTGTACGAGCAGCCCGTCCGCGTGCTCGGCGACCATGGTGATCATCCGCCGGCCCACCCCGCCCGCGAGCAGCGGCGGCAGCCCGTACGGGTTCGGCCCCGGTCGCAGCGTCGGCGGCATCAGCGTGAGGTCGAAGAACTCGCCGTGGAAGTCCAGCGGTGTCTCCCGCTGCCAGCACGTGAGCACCGCCCGGACCGCGCGCAGCGTCTCGGCCATCCGGGCCACCGGGCGCGACCACTTCGCGCCGTACCGGCGTTCGATGTGCGCCTGGATCTGGGTGCCCAGGCCGAGCCGGAACCGGCCGTGCGAGGCCAGGTGCAGGTCGTAGGCGGTGTGCGCGAGATGGGTGGGGCTGCGCGGGAAGGCCACCGCGATGTTGGTCATGATGTCCACGCCCGCCGCGGCGGCGGGCACCAGGGGCAGGAACACGTCGGTGGGGCCCTCGAAGGTGAACACCCCGTCGAAGCCCGCCTCGCGCAGTTCCCGGGCCCGCTCGCCGGCGCGGGCCAACGGCGCGTCCAGCAGCGTGTCCACGGGCAGCGGTCGTGCGCCCGCCTTCGGCGCATGCGCGCCGCTCTCGATCCGGTCCACCCTCGTCGCCCACCCTCCGGATCACCTGCGTGGCGCGCGTGTCGGCGCCCAGGTCACAGGTACGCCATACGCGATCAAGGATCAAGACGCACGAAGGGCCCGACGGCACACCGTCGAGCCCTTCGTGTCCAGCGGTCCAGCGATACAGCGCATTCGAGTCGCGTGACTCGCTCAGCCCTCGATGGGCTCGGCGGTCAGCATGCCCGAGTTGATCTCGCGAAGCGCGATCGACAGCGGCTTCTCGTGCACGTGCGTGTCCACGAGCGGACCCACGTATTCCAGCAGGCCCTCGCCGAGCTGCGAGTAGTAGGCATTGATCTGCCGAGCACGCTTCGCCGCGTAGATGACGAGGCTGTACTTGGAGTCGGTCGCCTCCAAGAGCTCGTCGATGGGCGGGTTGATGATGCCCTCGGGTGCGGTGGAAGAAGCTGACAAGGCGGGGGCCCTTCGAAAAGCTGTGAAAGCTGTGGGTGAAAGTCGGGCTGCCTGGTGACTATCGGGCAGCCCGAACGATCAAGATACGTTCATCAAGGCTAGCAGTTCGCGTACGACGTCTTCGACGGACGTGTTGACCAGCGTCATGTCGAATTCGGATTCCGCGGCCAACTCGACCTTCGCGGCGGCCAGGCGCCGCTCGATGACTTCGGGGGACTCGGTCCCCCGGCCCACCAGACGGCGGACCAGTTCGTCCCACGAGGGCGGGGCGAGGAACACCAGGCGTGCCTCGGGCATCGCCTGCCGTACCTGCCGGGCGCCCTGCAGGTCGATTTCGAGCAGGGTGGGAACGTCGGCGTCAAGCCGTTCGAGCACGGGCAGTCGCGGGGTCCCATAGCGGTTCCCGGCGAATTCGGCCCATTCGAGCAGTTCATCGGAAGCGATCAGTTTGTCGAACTGATCGCCGTCGGTGAAGTGGTACTCCACACCGTCGGTCTCCCCTGGACGGGGCTTTCGTGTGGTCGCGGACACAGACAGCCAAACCTCGGGGTGACGGCGGCGCAGGTCAGCGACCACCGTGCTCTTGCCGACCCCGGAGGGGCCGGAGAGCACGATGAGTCGACGGGTGCCGTGCACGTTACGGGGATCGGAGCCGGCGCCCGGTTCAGGACGCGGAGCCACCGAATTCCCGTTCGAGTGCTGCGATCTGATTCGTGCCGAGACCGCGGACGCGCCGGGTCTCGGAGATGTTCAGCTTCTCCATGAGCTGCTTGGCGCGCACCTTGCCGACGCCGGGGAGGGACTCCAGGAGGGCCGATACCTTCATCTTGCCCACGACCGGATTGTCCTTGCCCTCCTTGATGACGTCGCTGAGCGAAGCACCGGAGTTCTTGAGCCGGTTCTTCACCTCGGCGCGCTCCCGCCGAGCCGCAGCGGCTTTAGCGAGCGCATCCGCGCGTTCTTCGGGGGTCAGGGGTGGGAGAGCCACGCCGTGTCACCTCGGACTTCGTTGCGATCCTCAAGGCCGCCCGGCTCGGACGGCCACCAACAAACAGTGGAACCTAGCTGGTCAGAGCGTTCGCGGCAACGCGCGACACTCCACCGGGCCGGCTCACGAGGGAGCCTAGTCGGCGAATCGGTCCGCGTCGCCCGAATCGATGGGAAAAGCCCGGCTACCTGCGACAAAACCCGAACCTGACGGAGCGTCGGACGCCTGCGGGGCGGTCGCCGGACCCGCCAGCGCCTCCGCACCCCCTCCCGGCGCTCTTGCGCACGGCGACCACACTCCGATCCCGGACGCCGGCCGCGCCGGGCTCGGCGGCACGGACTCGATCGCTCCCGCCCGGAGCAATCCGCACGGTACGGCGGCCACGCCGCGAGCCCGCCGCAACGGCCCGAGAGCGCCTTCGAAGCACCCCTGGGCCGCGTCCGGCACTCCCGGCGCTCCCGGGTACCGGACGCCCGGTCCGGGGCCACACGCACGCCACAGCGGCATCCGCGAGCCGGCGCGCGGCCCGGGCAAGGGCCGGCGACCGGGCCCGCCCCACCCGCGCGCCGCCGCAATCAGCGCGCCGCCAGCGCCGCGCCGATCTCCCGCGCCGCCTCGCCGACGTCCGCCGCACCCGTGATCGGCCGCCCGATCACCAGCAGGTCCGCGCCGTCGGCCAACGCCTGCTCGGGCGTGGCCACCCGGCTCTGGTCGCCGAGCGCCGCGCCCGCCGGCCGCACCCCCGGGGTGATCAGCACGATGCCCGGTCCCACCTCGCCCCGCACCGCCGCGACCTCGCGCGGCGAACACACGATCGCGCGCGCCCCGGCCGCGACCGCGAGCCCGGCCAGCCGTCGGGCCGCCTCGATCGAAGGGCCCGCCAGACCGATCGCCGTCAGGTCCTCCTCGGCCATCGAGGTCAGCACGGTCACCGCGACGATGTTCACCTCCGGCGCGGCGTCGGCCGCGGCCCGGATCATCGCCGTCCCGCCGCTCGCGTGCACGGTCAGATACGTCGGCGCCAGCCGCGCGACCGAACGCACCGCGCCCGCCACGGTGTTCGGGATGTCGTGCAGCTTCAGGTCCAGGAACACGTCCCGCCCGCCGCTGGCCTCCCGCGCGCCCAGGACCGCGTCCGCGCCGTCCCGCAGGAACACCTCCAGGCCGACCTTGACCGTACTCACGTGCGGGCCCACGGCCTTCGCCCACGCGAGCGCGCGGTCGAGGTCGGGCGCGTCCAGGGCCACCGCCACGGGTGCGAGGTTGCTCATCGAAATCCCACTCTCGTCGACATCGAATATTCGTCCGGGTCCGGGCCCGGACATGGCGATGCCGGCACGAACCCCGTCCGTACCGGCATCACCCTCACCACAAGCCCCTAACGATGCGCGTACCCGATCGCCGCCTCCAGCGAGCCGAAGCCGCGGGCGATCAGCGCCGCCCGCAGTTCGTCCAGGATCCGCACCGGCGCCGACGGATCGTTGAAGATCACCGTGCCCACCGACACCGCCGCCGCGCCCGCGAG
This sequence comes from Embleya sp. NPDC127516, assembly GCF_044765325.1. Classification (NCBI taxonomy): domain Bacteria; kingdom Bacillati; phylum Actinomycetota; class Actinomycetes; order Kitasatosporales; family Streptomycetaceae; genus Embleya; species Embleya sp. NPDC127516. The sequence goes on from NZ_JBIWJT010000018.1 coordinate 82,071, forward strand.
GATGAACTCCAGCGCGTCCAGGCCGGTGCGGATGCCGCCCATGCCGACGATCGGCACCTGCGCCATCTGCCCGTCCAGCATCGCCGCGTGCACCTGGTACACGCAGCGCACCGCGACCGGTCGTACCGCCGGGCCGGAGAGCCCGCCGGTGACACCGGCCAGGACCGGCTTCATCGTGTCGGTGTCGATCACCATGCCCAGCAGCGTGTTGATCATCGACAGGCCGTCCGCGCCCGCCTCCACGCACGCCCGGGCGATGTCCACGATCGAGGTCACGTCCGGCGACAGCTTGGCCAGCACCGGCACCAGCGGGTCCGCCGCGTCGCGCACCGCGCGGATCACGTCGTAGGACGTGGCCGGGTTGCACGCGAACACCTGGCCCCGATTGGCCACGTTCGGACACGAGATGTTGGCCTCGATGCCGACCACGCCGGGCGCGCCCTTGAGCCGCTCGGCCAGCGCCACGAAGTCGTCCACGTGGCCGCCGGCGATGGACACGATGGTGCGCCCGCCGCGGGCCGCCAGCCAGGGCAGGTCGCGCTCGACGAAGGCGTCGATGCCCGGGCCCTGCAGGCCGATCGAGTTGAGCATCCCGGACGGCGTCTCGGCCATCCGTGGGGTGGCCCGGCCCGAACGCGGGTACGGCATGATCGTCTTGGTGACCACCGCGCCGATCGCGGCCGGCTCGAAGAACTTGGCCAATTCCTTGCCGTAGCCGGCGCAGCCCGAGGCCGTGGTCACCGGGTTCGGCAACAGCGTCGAGCCGAGCCGGGTGGCCAGGTCGATCCCGCCACCGGGCAGCATGATCGTCGACGGCGGCGGCTCGTCGAAGTCGCTCGCGCCCTCGTTGTCGGCGTAACCGCCGTACACGTCGGTCATCAGTGCGCTCCCATCGCCGCTGCGCCCTCGATGTCCGCCGGGATCGTGCCGGCGTCGTCCCAGCGCACCTTGGTGCCGTCGAAGCACGGCCCGTCCACACACGAGCGGACGAACCGGCTGACGCCGTCGTCGCCGACCACCGGGAGCACGCATGTCATGCATACCCCGACGCCGCACGCCATCGATTCCTCGACCGCGGTGAACACGCGCGCGTCGTGCGCGGTCGCCACCTCGGTGACCGCGCGCAGCATGCCCATCGGCCCGCACGCGTACACGACGTCCGCCGCCACCGCGGTGAGCACCTCGGGCAGCGGGCCGGTGACGAAGCCGCGCACACCCTCGGAGCCGTCGTCGGTGGTGACCACGACGTCCTCGGTGATCGCGCGCGCCTGGTCCACGCCGTACAGCCGCTCGCCGGTCGCCGCGCCGAGCACGAAGGCGACCGAGCCGCCGTCGGCCACGATCCGCTCGGCGAGCGCGAACATCGGCGCGCTGCCGTAGCCGCCGGCCACCATCACCGCGCTGACCGGCTCGGCCGGCAGCGGGAACGGCGTGCCCAGCGGCGCGACCACGTTCACGCTGTCGCCCACCCGCAGCCGGGCCAGCTCGCGGGTGCCGCGCCCGGCCTCGGCGAAGACCACGTCGATCGTCTCCGCGCCCGGGTCGGCCCGGTGGATGGAGAACGCGCGGCGCAGCAGCATCGCCGAGTCGACGCCGCCGATCGCCACGGCGACGAAGTGGCCGGGTTCGACGCGGGCGGCGATCCCGGGGGCGCGCAACACCAGGCGGTGGTACGCGCCCGCGGGTTCGCGGCCGACGATCTCCGCCTGCACCTGCAGGGGAAGTGCCATCGGTGTCGTCAGCCCTTTCGGTGGGACGTGATGTGGTCGGCGTGCTCCTGGAGCGAGCGCACCCCGATGTCGCCGGCGATCAGCGACTGGATGCCCTGGACCGCCGCGGCAAAGCCCTGCACCGTGGTGATGCTCGGGATGCCCCGGGTGACCGCCGCGGTGCGGATCTCGTAGCCGTCGAGTCGCCCGCCGGTGCCGAACGGGGTGTTGACGATCAGCTCGACCTCCCCGTCGTGGATCATCCGCACGATGGTCGGCTCGCCGTTGGGGCCAGGGCCCTCGCTGTGCTTGCGCACCACGGTGGCGGGCACGCCGTTGCGGCGCAGCACCTCGGCGGTGCCCTCGGTGGCCAGGATCTCGAAGCCCATGTCGTGCATGGCCTTGACCGGGAACACCATCGAGCGCTTGTCCCGGTTGGCGAAGGACACGAAGGCGCGACCCTTGAGCGGCAGCGAACCGTACGCGCCGGCCTGGGACTTGGCGTAGGCGGTGCCGAACACCGCGTCGATGCCCATCACCTCGCCGGTGGAGCGCATCTCCGGGCTGAGCACGGTGTCCACGCCGCGGCCCTTGGTGTCGCGGAAGCGGTTCCAGGGCAGGACCGCCTCCTTGACCGCGATCGGCGCGTCCATCGGCAGCGTGCCGCCGTCGCCCTCGGCCGGGAGCAGGCCCTCGGCGCGCAGTTCGGCGATCGTGGCGCCGAGGGAGACGCGCGCGGCGGCCTTGGCCAGCGGCACCGCGGTCGCCTTGGACACGAACGGCACGGTCCGCGACGCGCGCGGGTTGGCCTCCAGGACGTAGAGGATGTCGCCGGAGAGCGCGAACTGGATGTTGATCAGTCCGCGTACCCCCACGCCGCGCGCGATGCCCAGGGTGGCCGCGCGCAGCCGCTTGATGTCGTGCGCGCCGAGCGTGATCGGCGGCAGCGCGCAGGCCGAGTCGCCGGAGTGGATGCCGGCTTCCTCGATGTGCTCCATCACGCCGCCGAGGTAGAGGTCCTCGCCGTCGTAGAGCGCGTCCACGTCGATCTCGATCGCGTCGTCGAGGAAGCGGTCGACGAGCACCGGGTGGTCGCTGACCAGGCCGGCGTTCTGCTCCAGGTAGGTGGCCAGGGAGGGCTCGTCGTAGACGATCTCCATGCCGCGCCCGCCGAGCACGTAGGAGGGCCGCACCAGCACGGGGTAGCCGATCTCGGCGGCGATCGCGCTGGCCTCGCCGAAGGAGAACGCGGTGCCGTGCTTGGGCGCGAGCAGTCCGGCCTCGGCCAGCACCCGGCCGAAGGCGCCGCGCTCCTCGGCGAGGTGGATCGCCTCGGGCGAGGTGCCCGCGATCGGCACGCCCGCGTCCTTGAGCTTTTGCGCCAGCCCGAGCGGGGTCTGTCCGCCGAGCTGGACCAGGACGCCGGCGACGGGTCCGGCCTGGGTCTCGGCGTACACGATCTCCAGCACGTCCTCCAGGGTGAGCGGCTCGAAGTAGAGCCGGTCGGAGGTGTCGTAGTCGGTGGAGACGGTCTCCGGGTTGCAGTTGACCATCACGGTCTCGTAGCCCGCGTCGTGCAGCGCGAACGCGGCGTGCACGCACGAGTAGTCGAACTCGATGCCCTGCCCGATCCGGTTCGGCCCGGAGCCCAGGATGATCACGGCCGGCTTGGTGCGCGGCGCGACCTCGCTCTCCTCGTCGTAGGACGAGTAGTGGTACGGGGTGCGCGCGGCGAACTCGGCGGCGCAGGTGTCCACGGTCTTGTATACCGGACGCACGCCGAGCGCCTGGCGCACCTCGCGCACGACCTCCTCGCGCATGCCCCGGATCGCCGCGATCTGCACGTCCGAGAGGCCGTGCCGCTTGGCCAGTCGCAGCACCTCGGGGGTCAGCTCGGCCGCGTCGCGGACCTCGCCGGCGATCTCGTGGATCAGGTACATCTGGTCCAGGAACCACGGGTCGATCCGGGTCGCCTCGAACAGTTCCTCGGGTATGGCGCCGGCCCGGATGGCGTCCATGACCACGTTGATCCGGCCGTCGGTGGGCTTCTCGGCGGCGGCGAGCAGGTTCGCCTTGTCCCCGACCTCGGAGACGAAGTCGAACTGCGAGCCCTTCTTCTCCAGCGAACGCAGCGCCTTGTTCAGCGCCTCGGTGAAGTTGCGGCCGATCGCCATCGCCTCGCCGACCGACTTCATCGTGGTGGTGAGGCGGTCGTCGGCGGCCGGGAACTTCTCGAAGGCGAAGCGCGGGACCTTGACCACGACGTAGTCGAGCGAGGGCTCGAAGCTGGCCGGGGTCTCCTTGGTGATGTCGTTGGGGATCTCGTCGAGCGTGTAGCCGATCGCGAGCCGCGCGGCGATCTTGGCGATCGGGAAGCCGGTCGCCTTGGAGGCAAGGGCCGAGGAGCGCGAGACGCGCGGGTTCATCTCGATCACGATCACCCGGCCGTCCTCGGGGTTGATCGCGAACTGGATATTGCAGCCGCCGGTGTCCACGCCGACCTCGCGGATCACCGCGATGCCGATGTCGCGCAGCGTCTGGTACTCGCGGTCGGTCAGCGTCATCGCGGGCGCCACGGTGATCGAGTCGCCGGTGTGCACGCCCATCGGGTCGAAGTTCTCGATCGAGCAGACGACCACGACGTTGTCGTGCTTGTCGCGCATCAGCTCGAGCTCGTACTCCTTCCAGCCGAGGATGGACTCCTCCAGGAGCACCTCGGTGGTCGGCGACAGGGTCAGGCCCTGGCCGGCGATCCGGCGCAGGTCCTCCTCGTCGTGCGCGAAGCCGGAGCCGGCGCCGCCCATGGTGAAGGACGGGCGGACCACGACCGGGTAGCCGCCGAGCGTGTCGACGCCGGCGAGCACGTCGTCCATCGAGTGGCAGATCACCGAGCGGGCCGACTCGCCGTGCCCGATCTTCTCCCGCACCCGCTCGACCACGCCCTTGAACAGGTCGCGGTCCTCGCCCTTTTGGATCGAGTCGAGGTTGGCGCCGATCAGCTCGACGTTGTACTTCTCCAGCACGCCGTTCTCGCTGAGCGAGACCGCGATGTTGAGTGCGGTCTGCCCGCCCAGGGTGGGCAGAAGCGCGTCGGGGCGCTCCTTGGCGATGATCTTCTCGACGAACTCGGGGGTGATCGGCTCGACGTAGGTGGCGTCGGCGATCTCCGGGTCGGTCATGATCGTGGCCGGGTTGGAGTTGACCAGGATCACCCGCAGGCCCTCGGCCTTGAGGATCCGGCACGCCTGGGTGCCGGAGTAGTCGAACTCCGCGGCCTGGCCGATGACGATCGGGCCCGAGCCGACGACCAGGACGGACTTCAGGTCGCTGCGCTTAGGCACTCTTGGTCTCCATCAGCGTCACGAAACGGTCGAACAGGTAGGCGGAGTCGTGCGGTCCGGCCGCCGCCTCCGGGTGGTACTGCACGCTGAACGCGGGTCGGTCCAGCAGGCGCAGGCCCTCGACGACGTCGTCGTTGAGGCACACGTGGCTGACCTCGGCCCGCCCGTAGGGGGTGTCCGAGACGGTGTCCAGCGGCGCGTCCACGGCGAAGCCGTGGTTGTGCGCGGTCACCTCGACCTTGCCGGTCGTGCGGTCCTGCACGGGCTGGTTGATGCCGCGGTGGCCGTACTTGAGCTTGTAGGTGCCGAAGCCCAGCGCGCGCCCGAGCAGCTGGTTGCCGAAGCAGATCCCGAAGAACGGGGTGCCCTGGGCCAGCACGGCGCGCAGCAGCTCGATCTGGTGGGTCGCGGTGGCCGGGTCGCCGGGGCCGTTGGAGAAGAACACGCCGTCGGGGGCGATGGAGTTGACCTCCTCCAGCGTGGCCGTGGCGGGCAGCACGTGCACCTCGATGCCGCGCTCGGCCATCCGGTGCGGGGTCATGCCCTTGATGCCCAGGTCCAGCGCCGCGACGGTGAAGCGCTTGGTGCCGATCGCGGGCACCACGTAGGCGGCGTCGGTGCTGACCTGCTCGGCGAGGTCGGCGCCGGCCATCTCGGGGCTGGTGCGCACCCGCTCCAGCAGCGCGGCCTCGTCCGCGCGGGCCGCGTCGCCGGAGAAGATGCCGACCCGCATCGCGCCGCGCTCGCGCAGGTGGCGGGTCAGCGCGCGGGTGTCGATGCCGCTGATGCCGACCACGCCGTAGCGCACGAGTTCGTCGTCGAGCGAACGCCTCGAACGGTGGTTGGAGGGCACCCGGGCGGGGTCGCGGACGACGTAGCCGGAGACCCAGATCCGGGACGACTCGGGGTCCTCGTCGTTGACGCCGGTGTTGCCGACGTGCGGGGCCGTCATCACGACGACCTGGCGGTGGTACGAGGGGTCGGTCAGGGTCTCCTGGTAGCCCGACATGCCGGTGGAGAACACCGCCTCGCCGAACGTCTCCCCCACCGCGCCGTAGGCGCTGCCGCGGAACGTGCGCCCGTCCTCGAGGACGAGCACCGCAGGCGTCGTGGCCCGTCCGGTCATTGCGGTCACGTGACCGATCCTTCCTGGTGGTTCTGTGTAGCGGTGCCGGCGGTCGCCGGCAGTTCCCCGGCGATCAGCCGGGTGATGGTCTCGATCCACGCGTCGTGGTCGTCCGGGTGATCGCCGCGGAAGCCGGAGTCGAGCGAGGTGTCGCCGTGCGTCCAGGTGATCACCAGCAGGCCGCCCTCGGGCAGCACCTTCCCGGCGATGCCCTTCTCGTGTCGCACGCCGGTCAGCGCCGCGGCGGGCACGAAGAAGTCGGTCGCGGCGGGCCGCTCGACCACCAGGCCGTCCGCGCGCAGGGTCAGCTCGACCGGGCTGCGGGTGCCCAGGCCGTGCGCGACCACGCGGTCGAGCCAGTCGCCGGCGGTGGTGCTGCCGAAGTAGCGGCCGACCAGCGGCGGCAGCAGCGGCGCGGCACCGGCCTCGGACGCGGTGGGCAGCGCGGGCAGCCCCTCCTGCCGCTTGCCGCGCTTCTTCCAGGCGCGCCACATCAGCAGGTAGACGCCGAGCACGAAGGCGAGGCAGATGCCGATCCAGAGGATGCGACCGCCCCAGTTCGTCACCTCCGCCGACTTCTGTTCGGTGGCGAGCAGCAGCAGGTCGTGGTGCGCCGTGCCTGAGGTCACGCGAGCTTCCCGTCGATCACCGTGGGTACGCCGCGCAGGAACGTGGCGACCACCTTGCCGGGCAGTTCCAAGCCGGCGTAGGGGGTGTTACGGCTGCGCGAGGCGAGTTCGGACGGTTCGACCGTACGCCGTGGGGTCGGGTCGACCAGCACCAGGTTGGCGGGCTCGCCGACCTCGACCGGGCGACCGTGCCCGTCGAGTCGGCCGATCGCGGCGGGGCGCACCGACATGCGGTCGGCGACGCCGGCCCAGTCGAGCAGGCCGGTGTCGACCATGGTCTCCTGCACGATCGACAGGGCCGTCTCCAGGCCGAGCATGCCCATCGCGGCGACCGCCCACTCGCAGTCCTTGTCCTCGCTGGGGTGCGGGGCGTGGTCGGTGGCGACGGCGTCGATGGTGCCGTCGGCGAGCGCCTCGCGCAGCGCGGTGACGTCGGCGGCGGTGCGCAGCGGCGGGTTGACCTTGTAGACCGGGTCGTAGCTGCGCACGAGTTCGTCGGTGAGCAGGAGGTGGTGCGGGGTGACCTCGGCGGTGACGTTCCAGCCCTTGGACTTGGCCCAGCGCAGGATCTCCACCGAGCCCGCCGTGGAGACGTGGCACACGTGCAGCCGCGAGCCGACGTGCGCGGTGAGCAGCACGTCGCGGGCGATGATCGACTCCTCGGCGACCGCGGGCCAGCCGCGCAGGCCCAGTTCGCCGGAGACGGTGCCCTCGTTCATCTGCGCGCCCTCGGTCAGCCGGGGCTCCTGCGCGTGCTGGGCGACCACGCCGTCGAAGGCCTTCACGTACTCCAGCGCGCGGCGCATGATCACCGCGTCGTCCACGCACTTGCCGTCGTCGGAGAACACCCGCACGCGCGCGGCCGAGTCGGCCATCGCGCCCAACTCGGCGAGCCGCTGGCCGGCCAGGCCCACGGTGACCGCGCCGACCGGGTGTACGTCGCAACGACCGGTCTCCTGGCCGAGCCGCCAGACCTGCTCGACGGTGCCGGCGGTGTCCGCGACCGGGTCGGTGTTGGCCATCGCGTGCACGGCGGTGAAGCCGCCCAGCGCCGCCGCGTTCGCGCCGGTGGCGACCGTCTCGGCGTCCTCGCGGCCGGGCTCGCGCAGGTGGGTGTGCAGGTCGACCAGGCCCGGCAGCAGGATCTGCCCTGCGGCCTCGATCACGACGGCGCCGTCGGCGCGCAGGCCGGTGCCGATCTCGGCGATCACGCCGTCGCGGATGAGCACGTCCGACGCGTCGCCCCCGAGGACCTTGGCGTCCTTGATCAGGTACGTGCTCACTGGGTGTTCTCCTCGGTGCCGGTGCCGGTGCTGGTGTTCGAGGCGCTCGGGGCGCTGGGGGTGCTCAGGGCCGGTTCGTTGCCGCCCAGGAGCAGGTACAGGACCGCCATCCGCACGCTGACGCCGTTGGTGACCTGCTCGACGATGGTCGAGCGGGTCGAGTCGGCGACCTCGGCGGCGATCTCCATACCGCGGTTCATCGGGCCGGGGTGCATCACGATGGCGTGCTCGGGGAGCATCGCCATCCGGCGCAGGTCCAGGCCGTAGCGGCGCGAGTATTCGCGCTCGGTGGGGAAGAACGCGGCGTTCATCCGCTCGCGCTGCACGCGCAGCATCATCACCGCGTCGCTCTTGGGCAGTGGCGCGTCCAGGTCGTAGGAGACCGTGCAGGGCCAGCTCTCCACGCCGATCGGGAGCAGCGTGGGCGGCGCGACCAGGGTGACCTCGGCGCCCAGGGTGGCCAGCAGGAGCACGTTGGAGCGGGCCACCCGGCTGTGCAGGACGTCACCCACAAGGGTGATTCGGCGGCCTTCCAGATCGCCGCGCCCGCCGGCCAGCCTGCGCCGCATGGTGAACGCGTCGAGCAGTGCCTGGGTGGGGTGCTCGTGGGTGCCGTCGCCGGCGTTGACCACCGAGCCGCGCAGCCAGCCGGAGCCGGCCAGGCGGTGCGGCGCGCCGGAGGCGTGGTGCCGGATGACCACCGCGTCGGCGCCCATCGCCTGCAGGGTGAGCGCGGTGTCCTTGAGCGATTCGCCCTTGGAGACCGAGGAGCCCTTGGCGGAGAAGTTGATCACGTCTGCGGACAGCCGCTTGGCGGCGGCCTCGAACGAGATGCGGGTGCGGGTGGAGTCCTCGAAGAACAGGTTGACCACGGTGCGGCCGCGCAGCGTCGGCAGCTTCTTGATCGGCCGCTCGGCGATGTGTGCGAGTTCTTCGGCGGTGTCGAGGATCAGGATGGCGTCGTCACGGGTGAGGTCCGCGGCCGAGATCAGGTGGCGCTTCACTGGCTACTTCTCCGCGTCGGTGGGGGCCGCGGCGGGGTCGGCCGCGCGGGTGCCGAGCAGGACCGCGTCGCGGCCGTCGTACTCGGCGAGGTGGACCTTGACGGTCTCGCGCAGCGACGTGGGCAGGTTCTTGCCCACGTAGTCGGCGCGGATCGGGAGTTCACGGTGGCCGCGGTCGACCAGGACGGCCAGTTGCACCGCGCGCGGGCGACCGATGTCGTTCAGCGCGTCCAGGGCGGCGCGGATGGTGCGGCCGGAGAAGAGCACGTCGTCGACCAGCACGACGAGCTTGCCGTCGATGCCCTCGGCCGGGATCTCGGTGCGCTCCAGGGCGCGGGCCGGGCCGAGCCGGAGGTCGTCGCGGTACATGGTGATGTCCAGCGCGCCGACCGGGACCTTCGCGCCGTCCTCGATCGAGGCGAGTCGCTCGCCGAGCCGGCGGGCCAGTGCCACGCCTCGGGTCGGGATGCCCAGGAGCACGACGTCGTCGGCGCCCTTGGCGCGTTCGACGATCTCGTGCGCGATCCGGGTCAGCGCCCGGTTGATATCGGAGGTGTCCAGGACCGCGCGGGCGGTGGCCGGGTCGAGGTCCTTGGGACGGGCGGCCGACGTGCCGCCGGGGGTGTTGCCAGGTGCTGTCATGGAAAACAGACCTCCTTCCCCGTCTCACAGGACGGGCTTTAAAGGACGTCGGGGTACGTCCCTCACAGTATCAGCCAACATCATCAGTCTTTCGGCCGCCCGGACCGTTCGATCGAGCCGGGGCGAAAGCCGCGTAAGGGGGCCTCTCACCTGCGCGAATCCGGCTTTGTAGCCCGTTCGGCTTGACGGACGCAAATTACTCTGCGTAACCTCACAATGAGTCACCACCGGGCCAAACGCGACAGTCGCGACGTGCCGAACCTCGCAGCTTCGGGGAGAGTTCGAGGTACAGAAAGCCGGCCCGGAGGTAGCCACCCCATCGGTTCGGCCAACCACCGGTGGACCTTCACGGTCAGTCACCTGTTTTGGGAGCGAGATGTCCAGCGACTACGCCAAGCAGCTCGGGGCGAAGCTCCGCGCGATCCGGACCCAGCAGGGCCTGTCCCTGCACGGTGTCGAGGAGAAGTCCCAGGGCCGCTGGAAGGCCGTCGTCGTCGGTTCGTACGAACGCGGCGACCGTGCGGTAACCGTGCAGCGCCTGGCCGAGCTCGCCGACTTCTACGGCGTTCCGGTCCAGGAGCTGCTGCCCGGCGGCACCCCCAACGGCGCGGCCGAGCCGCCGCCGCGGCTGGTTCTGGACCTGGAGCGGCTGCAGACCGTGCCGTCCGACCAGGCCGGTCCGCTGCAGCGCTACGCGGCCACCATCCAGAGCCAGCGCGGCGACTACAACGGCAAGGTGCTGTCGATCCGTCAGGACGACCTGCGCACGCTGGCCGTGATCTACGACCAGTCGCCGAGCGTGCTGACCGAGCAGCTCATCGGGTGGGGCGTGCTCAACCCGGAGGCCCGTCGGGCCGTCGACAGCCAGAACAACGCGTGACAATCCGCTAGACGGAGCGTTACGGAGGCAGGCGGAAACGTCGAAGGGTCCCGAAGCCGATCGGCTTCGGGACCCTTCACCTTTTGTACGATCGCCGGCCTCAGCCGGATTCGCGGACCATCACGCGCGGGTGCACGACCATGCGACCACCCGGGCGGTAGTCACGGCCTCGGATCAATGTGGTGATCGCGTCCGAGGCGCCGGAGCCCATCGTTCGGGTGTGCATCGAGACGCTGGTCAACCTCGGCCAGACCAGGTCGCAGAACGGCAGGTCGTCCGCGCCGACCACGGCCATGTCGTCGGGCACCGACCAACCGCACTCGCGCAGCGCGGAGATGATCATCAGGGCGAAGTCGTCGTTGCCCGCGAACACCGCGGTCGGCGGCTCGCTCTCGCGCTGCCACTGCCGCACGATGGCCAGCACGTCCTCGCGGACGTAGCCCACGTCCACCCGGCGCAGCGAGACCCCTTCCTCCTCGGCCGCGGCCTGCGCGCCCGCCCAGCGCTCCTCGCCCAGGAAGGCGAGCGGCCCGGACGGGACCAGGCAGGCCAGCCGGCGGTGGCCCCGATCGATGAGGTGGCGCACCGCGACCCGGCCGGTGTCCCGGTTGTCGAAGATCGCGGTCGGCACGTCGGGGTGCTCCTCGCGGCCCCACGCGAAGATCGCCCGGACCCCGGCCCGCTTGAGCACGTCCACCGCGCCGCCGGTGAGCCGGTTGGACTCGGCCATCACCGCGAGCGGGCGCAGCGCGGCCCACTGCCGGGCCGCGTCGGCCCCGCGCGAGGTGCGGTCGGCGTGGATGAGCAGGCTCAGCTCGTGCCGGTTGAGCGCCTCGGTCAGCTCGTCGATGAACGCCTCGAGGAGTTGGCCCATCGGCTGCAGCGGCAGCGGGAAGAGCACGACGTCGCTGTTGCCCGAGCGCAACGATCGAGCGGGCGCGCTGGGCGCGTAGCCCAGTTCGCGCACCGCGAGCATGACCCGCTCCCGGGTCTGCGCGCTGACCCGGACCCCGGGCGGCGAGTTGAGCACGTAACTCACGGTGGATCTGGATACGCCGGCGAGCCGGGCCACGTCGGAACTGGTGGGCGGCTTCGCCCCCGCCTCCGGCGCGCTCATCCGTGACCCCCCGGGCGGCAAGTGACCGATTTCGTGCTCGTCATCTCGACGACACCCCCTACCGCACCCGCACGCGGGGCCGGCCCGCGCGCAACCGATGTCCACCGGATCACAGGGTCGCGATCCGTTACCGCTTGGTTAGCGGGGACAACCTTGGCCGTAATCGCTCGAATGCGCTACCGACACATGTCGGTCGTTACAAGATCACTCGCAGTGACGATTCGCTGCGGATTGCGCTCTGTTCAAGCCTTGAACAATCAAATCGTTATCTAGTCGGACTGATTTCACGTTGTGGATCCATTCCCCTGCTTATTCGTGTCACCTAGGCTCCCAACCCAACACCTCGTCAGCAGATTCGAGACCTCCGTGCAGGGAGGGTTTCGAGTCCCCTCCATCGGACGGTCCACATGAGTTCGACCACCACAGAGGCACCCGACTCGTCGTCCCCTGCGCCGGAGCCCACCCCCGGTGCCGGGCACACCGGGTACAAGATCGGGCCGCTCTACGCGACGCTGCCCATCGCCAACATCGCGCTGTACATGTTGTGGCTGGGTGTGGGGGTCTACCTGCTCCCGACCCAGGTCATCCACATCAAGGGCGTTCCCGATCAGGAAGCGCTCAAGTGGCCGATCTTCTGGGGCGCGCTGTTCGCCACGGTCGGCAACCCGCTGTTCGGCAAGCTGTCCGACATCACCCGCTCGCGCTTCGGCCGCCGGTCGCCGTTCATCCTGTTCTGCGCGCTCGTCGGCGCGGCCGCCCTGTGCTTCCAGGCCAACGCGAACTCGATCGCGGTCGTCGGCCTGACCTGGGGCGTCATCCAGTTCATCATGAACGGGTACCAGGCCGCGGTGACCGCGGTCATGCCCGACCGGGTGCCCGCGGGCAAGTACGGCCGGTTCTCCGCGATGATCGGCCTGGGCATCCCCGTCGGCACGATCGTGGCCTCGCTGCTGCTGGCCGGCGTCGACCTGAGCATGATCGGGATCGACGCCCAGATCGGCGGCTTCGACGGCAGGTTCGCCGATCCGGCGGACGGTGGGGCCAAGGGCTTCTACCTGATCGCCGCCGTGCTCGTGGCCGCCGCGCTGATCTTCGTGATCGTCAGCCCGGACAAGTCCTCCAAGGACATGCCGCGGGAGAAGTTCGAGTTCGTCTCGTTCGTCAAGGGCTTCTGGGTCTCGCCGCGCGAGCACGCCGACTTCTTCATCGCCCTGGTCTCGCGCCTGGGCGTGATGCTCGGCTACATGGTCGTCCTGCAGTTCAACTTCTTCATCCTGTTGATGTACATCAAGATTCCGCAGGCCGAGGTGCTGTCCAAACTGGGCACCCTCACCGTGATCAACGCCGTGGTGACCATCGTCGCGGCCGTCGTGATCGGCCCGATCGTGGACCGCGTCGGGCGGGTCAAGCCGTTCGTGATCGGCTCGGGTGTCGGTGCCGCGCTCTCCCTGATGATCCCGCTGATGTGGGCCACCGAGGACGGCATGATCGCCTTCCAGGTCGCCAACGGCTTGTTCTTCGGCATGTACATGGCCGTCGACATGGCGCTGATCACCCAGGTGCTCCCGCGTCCGCAGGACGTCGGCAAGGACATGGGCCTGATCAACATCGCCAACGCCGGGCCGCAGATCGCCGCGCCGTTCCTGGCCCCGTTCCTGGTCGACGACCTGGACTTCGGCTACGAGGGCCTGTTCGCGTTCGCCGCCGCGATATCCCTGCTCGGGGCGCTGTTGGCGCTGCTGGTCAAGCGCGTGCGGTAGGTGCGCGGGCGGCAGGCCCGCGCGCGGCCTCGCGCGCCGTATACGCCGACGGGGCGGACCGGATCACCGGTCCGCCCCGTCGGTATGTCGGCGCTCGTCACTCGCCGGTCGCGTCGGGTCGCCGCGCAGCTCACGCGCGCGGGATCTCGCCCGCCGTCCAGCGGCCGGTCAGCAGCGCGCCCATGTCGTCCCAGGCCTCGTCGATGACGCGGGCCAGGCGCGCGACGTCCAGCACCTCACCCTCGGTCCACTCGTCCATCGCCACCCGCATCACCGAGTGGTACAGGGTCACCAACAGCGCCGGACGCCGGTCCCGTTCCGGCTCCAGTCCCTCGCGCCGCGCGATCTCCCGGGCCATCCGCCGCTCCAGCTCCATCGCGTTGCGCAGCGACGCGGCCAGCAGTACGGGGGTGGCCTCGATCATCCGGCGCAGCCGCAGGAACTCCTGCCCCGCGCCCTCCTGTTCCTCCTCGGCGACCCGGGCGAACACCTCGGCGCCCGCGCGCCGCAGCGCGGTCAGCGGCGCCTCTTCCGCCGGGCGGGCGGTGAGCGCCTCCAGGAACAGTCCCTCGAACTCGATCGCCCGGGCCAGCGCCACCTCCTCCTTGCCCGCGAAGTAGCGGAAGAAGGTGCGCCGGGACACCTCCACGGCGGCCACGATCTCGTCGATCGTGGTGGCGTCGTACCCCTTGCGCAGGAACAACTCCAGCGCGGCGTCCACCAACGCCTCGCGCGTGCGTTCCTTCTTACGCTCCCGCAAGCCCGTCGCGGTGCCGGCCGTCTCCCGCACGTTGGGTGGTCCTCTCGTTCGCCTATGCACAGTATGACACTTGCCACTGTGTGCAATTTGAGTGATTTGGCTATATGGCACTGCGTGCCATATCGTTCGATGGTTCGATGCGGCGCTGGACACGGATGGATGTAGGGAACGCATGAGTCAGACTTCGACGGCGGCGGCTTCGGGCGCGCTCCCGCCGGACCTCTCGAAGAGCGCCGTGCGCCGGGGCATGCAGGGACACCCCTGGCTGACCCTGCTGGCGGTCGCCTTCGGCGTGATGATGGTGGCCCTGGACGGCACCGTGGTCGGCATCGCGAACCCGGCCATCTCCAAGGACCTGGACGCCTCGCTCGCCGACCTGCAATGGGTCACCAACGGCTACCTGCTCGCGCTCGCGGTGTGCCTGATCCCGGCCGGCAAGCTCGGTGACCGCTACGGCCACAAGACGATCTTCCTGATCGGCGCGGCCGGCTTCGCCGCCACGTCGCTGATCATCGCGTTCTCGCAGTCGGTCTCGATGCTGATCGCGTTCCGGGTGCTCCAGGGCGTGTTCGGCGCGCTGCTCCAGCCCACCGCGCTGGGCCTGCTGCGCAACAGCTTCCCGGGCAACAAGCTCAACATGGCGATCGGCATCTGGGGCGCGGCGGTCTCCACCGCGACCGCCGCCGGTCCGATCGTCGGCGGCCTGCTGGTGGAGCACGTCAGTTGGCAGTCGGTCTTCTACATCAACGTGCCGATCGGCGTGCTGACCCTGGTGGTGGGCATCTGGGCACTGGCCAACAGCCGGGTGGCCGGCGCGAGCAACCGGATCGACTACCTCGGTGTCCTGCTGCTGTCAGTGGCGATGTTCTGCCTGGTCTGGGGTGTGATCAAGAGCGGCGAGAAGGGCTGGGGCAGCGCGTACACGCTGGGCTTCATGGCCGCCGCGCTGATCCTGCTCGCGCTGTTCGCGCTGTGGCAGACCAGGGCGCCCGAGCCGCTGATGCCGCTGGTGATGTTTCGCAACCGGCCGTTCTCGATCGGCATCGTGCTGATGATCTTCATGGCGTTCGCGATGTTCGGCGCGATGTTCTTCATCACCTTCTACCTCCAGGGCGTCAACGGGCTCAGCCCGACGGAGACCGGCGTGCGGATGTTGCCGATGTCCGTGGTGATGATGATCGGCTCGCCGATCGGCGGCTTCGCGATCACCAAGCTCGGCCCGCGCATCCCGATCATCGCCGGCCTGGCGCTGTCCGCGACCGCGATGGCGCTGCTCGCCCGGCTGGGCGAGGACGCGAGCTTCGGCGCCACGATGGTGCCGTTCGTACTGCTCGGCTTCGGGCTCAGCCCGATCATGGTCGGCGCGACGGACATCATCGTCGGCAACGCCTCGCTCGAACTCTCCGGCGTCGCCTCCGGCATCCAACAGGCCGCGATGCAGGTCGGGGGCGCGCTCGGGACCGCCGTGCTCGGCGCGGTGGTGGCGGCCAAGGTCTCCTCGGTGCTGCCGGACCGTTGGCCGGCCGAGGCGGGTGCCTACGACACCCTGCCGCACGGCCGGCGCGAGGCGATCGAGGGGTCGGTCGCACAGGGCTTCCCGCCGGTGGACCCGGCGACCATGAACGGGCACACGATCGACGCGGTCCGCCACGCGTCGGACACCACGTTCCTGGACGGCATGCAGCTCGCCTTCACGATCGCCGCGATCACCATGGCGGTCGGAATCGTGCTCGCGCTGTTCGTCCGGCAGGGCGAAAAGCGCGAAGGCGCGGTCGCCGTACATGTGTAGGGCATGATCGACGGGGAGCATCATCCCCTGGCAATGGTCGTGGGCAAGACCGTCGCGCCGTCCCTGATCGACATCGGGGGCGGCGTTCCGGTTTGCCCGGCAAATTAGACAGGTATTCTTACCTCGTGCAGCAAGACACCTCCTCCGGGCCCGAACTGGTGACGTTGCTGGTCGGCGCCGTGCGCGGGATCAGCCAACTGTTCTCCGACCGCATGACGGCCGCGGGATTCGACGAGATCCGGCCCACGCACGGCTTCGCGCTGACCCTGGTCGGCGAGGGCGGCACCACCGCCACCGAGCTCGGGCGCCGGTTGGGCATGACCAAGCAGTCGGCCGGCGAGGTGGTCTCGCACCTGGCCCGACACGGATACGTCGAGCGCAAGCCCGACCCCGCCGACCGCCGCGCCCGCCGGATCACCCTCACCGAACGCGGGCGCGAGTGCCTGCGGGTGATCTGGGCCGAGCTGTCCTGGATCCAGGGCGCGTGGACCAAGGCGGTGGGCGACGACGGCGTCGAGGTGCTCAAGGAAGGTCTACGCGCGGGCATGCGCCAACTCGGCGCGTCCGGTGAACTGCCCGACAACCTGAGCCAGGCCTGGTGGTGGCGGGAGAACTAGTGCCGGGAGACCGCGGTGGGTGCCCGCCCGCGCCGTCGGTTCACAGTGGCGGCTCGAATTCCCGGCGGGGGGCGACGTAGGTGTCGGTGAGATAGGCGAGTTCCACCGGCTCCGCGTGCGCCCGGACGAATTCGCGCACCCGGGCCATGAGTTGCGCCTTCGGTGCGGCATCCATCGCGGCCACGTAGCTGAACGTCGAGAACCGCTCCAACACCTGATCGTGCGTCAGTTCGTCGCGCCACCGGAACACCCTGCGCTCGGCGGGCGCGAACGGCTCGGCGGCGGCCAACTCCGCGCGATAGTCGTGCAACTTGTGGAAGGGCCACTCGGCCACCTCGTGCAGACCCGCGACGAACGCCTCGCTCTCGTCCAACTCGTTCCACACCATCGCCAACGCCCCGCCGGGCCGCAACACGCGCGCGATCTCGCCCAGCGCGGCCTCGGGCTCGAACCAGTGGAACGCCTGGGCGACGGTGACCACGTCGAAGGCACCGGCCGGAGCCGGGATACGCTCCGCGCTGCCCGCGTACACCGGCACACCCTCGACCACCCGGGCGAACGTCTCGCGCATCGCCGCCGACGGCTCGACGGCGATCACCTTCGCGCCGCGCTCGACCAGCAGCCGGGTCAACTTGCCGGTACCGGCGGCCAGGTCGAGCACCCGGGTACCGGGCCCGATCCCGGCGCCGGCGCACAGGTGTTCCACCGCCTCGGCCGCGTAGGACGGCCGCGCCCGCTCGTATCGATCCGTGCCCTGGGCGAAGCCGCGCGTGCCGAGACCGTCGGTCGTCATGCCGCGCATTCTCGCCGGGCGTCCCCGGTCGGGACAAGGGTCCTCAGGGTCTGCCGAGCAGGACCACCCCGGCCAGCACGCACACCGACACCGCGATCAGCAGCGTCGCGCGGACCGCCCGATCGCCGCACACGGCGTCGCCGGCCCGCACGGCCCGGTCCACCTGTCGGTGCCGCAGCAACCCCACCACGTACACGGTGAGACCGGCCGCCATCACCGCGCACCCGGGCAGCATGAACCACCAGCGATCCGGCACATGACCCGCGTGCACCAACAGCGCCCCGTTGGCGACGAACGCGAGCGACGTGCGCGACCAGGCCATCCTGGTCCGCTCCGGTTGCAGCCCCGGATCCAGGGGTGTGCCCGGCAGCGACGCGGGGCGCGACATCAGGAGGCGATCATGAGCACGACGCTCACCACGATCACGACCACCAGACCCGCCGAGAGCACCAGGGGCACCGCGGAGAACGGCAGCGCGTGCCCGAGCCGCATCGCCCGCTCGACCCGATACCAGCGCCGGTACGCGGTGGCCGACAGGGTCAGCGCCAGCGCGACCAGGGCCAGGCCGAGCACCAGCCGCTGTCCGCGCGGAGCCAGATCCGGAACCAACTGGACCACCGCGACGCCACCCGCGAGCAGCGAGAGAGCCGTCCGGATCCAGGCCAGGAAGGTCCGCTCGTTGGCGAGCGTGAAGCGGTAGTCGGGCTCGTCCCCGATCTCCCGCAGCCGGGAACCCTTGCGGTCGGATCTCATGATCTTCATTATCGGCATTCGATCATGATTCGATCGCCCGGGCCCCGGGGCCCGGGTCCGGAAAGCCGACGAGCCGGAGGCCCGGGTCCGGAAAGCCGACGAGCCGCCTCCCCCACACGGGGGCAGGCGGCTCGACCGGAGTCCCGGAAACGGGCGCGGCTAGCGCAGCAGCGTCGGCTTGAGGTCCTTTATCCGCGCGAGCAGGCCGTTCACGAAGGCCGGCGACTCGTCCGTGGAGTACTCCTTGGCGAGTTCGACGGCCTCGTCGATGGCCACGACGTCGGGGACGTCGCTCTCCCAGAGCAGCTCGTAGATGCCCAGGCGCAGGACGTTGCGGTCCACGCCGGGCATCCGGTCGAGCGTCCAGCCCACGGCGTAGGTGCCGATCAGGTCGTCGATCCGCTTGCGGTGCTCCTGGACGCCCTCGACCAACTGCATCGTGTAGTCCGCGACCTGGGGCTCCGCCCGGTCGGCCTGGAACCGGCCGACCCAGTCCGCGAGGATGGTCACCGGGTCGACGCCGCGCTGGTCGGCTTCGAACAGGATCTGCAGCGCGCGCTTCCGGGTCTTGCTGCGGGCACCGGCCACTAGCTGTTCACGCGGCCCAGGTAGTCACCGGAACGGGTGTCGACCTTGACCTTCTCGCCCGTCGTGATGAAGAGCGGAACCGCGATCTCGAAGCCGGTCTCCAGCTTCGCGGGCTTGGTGCCACCGGTGGACCGGTCGCCCTGGACACCCGGCTCGGTGTACTCGATGAGCAGCTCGACGGAGGCCGGCAGCTCCACGTAGAGCGCGGCGCCCTCGTAGATCGCGACGGTCGCCTCGAAGCCTTCGAGGAGGTAGTTGGCGGCGTCGCCGACGGTCTCGGGCGAGATCGGCAACTGCTCGTACGTGTCCGTGTCCATGAACACGAAGTCGGTGCCGTCCTTGTACGAGAACTGCATACCGCGCTTGTCCACGGTGGCCGTCTCGACCTTCGTGCCGGCGTTGAAGGTCTTGTCCACGACCTTGCCGGAGAGGACATGCTTGAGCTTCGTACGAACGAACGCGCCGCCCTTGCCGGGCTTGACGTGCTGGAACTCGACGACGGACCAGAGCTGGCCATTGTCGAGCTTGAGCACCATGCCGTTCTTCAGGTCGTTGGTCGTGGCCACGAGTGTGGTGTCTCCTGCGTGCTTCTGGGACCGGATGATCGCGCGTCGGACGGGGCGGGTGCGAAGACAGCCCGCTACAGGACGAGCAATTCCTTGGTCGTGATGGTGAGTAGCTCGGGGCCGCCGTCTTCGAGCGGACGAACCACAAGGGTGTCCTCGATGCGGACGCCGCCTCGGCCCGGGAGATAGATCCCCGGTTCGACGGTGACCGGCATGCAAGCGTCCAGCTTACCGGTCGCCGTCGGACCCAGACGCGGGTCCTCGTGGATCTCGAGACCGACGCCGTGCCCGAGGCCGTGTTCGAAGAACTCCAGGTATCCGGCCCGCTCGATCACCTCGCGCGCGGCCCGATCCACCGCGACCGCCTCGGCACCGGGCACCAGCGCCTCGCGGCCCGCCTTCTGGGCGGCGAACACCACGCCGTAGATCTCCTGCTGCCACGCGGCCGGCTCGGTGCCGATCACGAAGGTGCGGGTCATGTCGCCGTGGTAGCCGCGATAGCGGGCACCGAAGTCGATCTTGAGGAAGTCGCCGTCCTCGACCCGCCGGTCGCCGGGGTCGTGGTGTGGGATCGCCGAGTTCGGCCCGGTGGCCACGATGGTGGGAAACGCCACGGCGTCCGCGCCGTGGTCGGCCATGCGCCGCTCCAACTCCATCGCGATGTGCCGTTCGGTCCGCCCGACCAGGATCGACTCGATCATCTCGCCCAGCGCGCGGTCGCCGATCTCGCAGGCGATCCGCAGCGCGGCGATCTCCGCCGGATCCTTGACCCGACGCAGGTCCTCGACCACGCGGCCGAGCTTGACCAGCGCGGCGGCGGGGCTCTCCTCGGCGAGCACCGCGCCCAGCGCGCGGTACAGCTCGACCGTCACGTGCTGTTCCTCGATCGCCAGCCGGACCGCACCGCCCGCGGCGGCGCGCTTGGTCAGCGCCTGCGGGCAGGACCGCTCGACGAGCAGCTCGACGCCCGGCGACTCCTCGCCCGCCTGGGTCGCGTACCGGCTGTCGGTGCACAGCACGGCGCCCGAGTCGGTGGACCCCTCGCCCGCCGCTCCCGGTGTGTACACCAGCAGCGCGCCGTTCGAACCGGTGAAACCGGTCAGATAGCGCACATTGACGAGATTGGTGATCAGGGCGACATCTGCGCCGGCACCGGCCAGGCGGGAACGCAGCCGATCACGGCGTTGAGCATGGGCCTCGGGCATGGGACCAGCGTAGTCCCGCGAGGTGGGCGGAGCCCGGCGTGACTCGGCGAACTGCATCCTTCGTGCCGCGACCAGGGCAATCGTGTGAAGGCCGGACAGCGGCCGAGGTCGGGTCCTACGCTGCCAGCGAGGGGGTGTACTTCAGTGGAAATCAGCGGAAATGACGGACCCCGCGCCGCATCGGCGAACGAGCGGCTGGTCCGTCAGATCGAGGCCGCGGGTGCGCGGTACCGGGCGGCGGAGGCGGATCGCGGCGAGATCGAGCGCCGGCGCGCCGCGGGCAGTCGCTTCCCGGACGACGACGACCGGCTGCAACTGCGCGCGGCCCGGCTGGTCGAGCAGCACGAGGTGCCCGGGCAGGTGTTGCTGGCCACCTCGCCGGACGAGAGCGCACCGCGACTGGCCGAACGGATCATAGGAGTCACCAACGACCTCCAGAGCCTGAACTTCCTTGCCCGCGGGTTGCGGGCCGCCGCGTGCGTGGCGCGGATCTGGTACTCGACCGGCGGGCCGGTACGACCGCAGGCCACCGGCTTTCTGGTCGCGCCGAGCCTGCTGCTGACCAACCATCACGTGTTCCCGGACGCGGCCACCGCGCGCGGCGCGTTCGCCGAGTTCGGCGCGGAGATGGGTGTCGACAACGATTTGCCGGTGCACACCACGCGCTTCGCGCCGGACCCGGACACCCTGTTCCTGACCGACGAGGACCTCGACTTCTCCCTGGTCGCGATGCGTCCGGGCGGCGACGGTCGCCCGCCCGGGCGGATCTTCGGACACATCGGGCTGATCGCGGCCGAGGGCAAGCTGGTGGTGGGCGATCCGGTGAACGTGATCGGTCACCCGGCCGGGCGGCTCAAGGAGATCGCCATCCGGGCGAATCGGTTCACCCAGCGCCTGGACGACTTCCTCCACTACGAGACCGACACCGAACCGGGCAACTCCGGATCGCCGGTGTTCAACGACCAGTGGGAGGCGGTCGCGCTGCACCACAGCGGTGTGCCCGCGCACGACGACAGCGGCGCGGTGCTGAATCTGCAGGGATTGCCGTGGCGACCCGAGCAGGGGTTGGCGCAGATCGAGTGGGTCGCCAACGAGGGCGTGCGGATCAGCGTGATCCTGGCCCGGCTGGGCGCGCTGGCCACCAACGACGACGGCCTGCGGACACTGCTGGCCGAGTTGGGCGCCGGGTCGGGGCTGGGCACGACACCCGCGGCACGCACGGCAGTGCCCGCGCCGCGCTCACCGGTGGAGCCGGCGTCCGGTGCCGAGGCGGTCACCGTCTCGGGGGTGTCCGGGCGCCCGGGTGCGTTCGGCGGCCGGGTGCGGCTGGTGTTCCTGCACGGACGCAGTCAGCAGGGGCACGATCCGGCGGCGCTGCGGCGGAGTTGGGCGGCCGGGCTGAACAGCGGGCTGACCATGGCCGGACTGCCGACCGTGGATCCCGAGGACGTCTGGTTCCCCTTCTATGGTGATCGGCTCGTCGAGGTGATGGAGTCGACGGCGCCGATCGAGGCACCGCTGTCGCCGTCCGCACAGGGGTTGTACGACGAGCTGCTCGGCGAGGCCGCGCACCGGGCCGGGATGCCGGCGCCGGGCCGGACCGTGGTGACCGAGAGCATCTGGGACCACATGGTGGGCACGGTGCACGAGCCACTCGGCTGGATCGCCGCGCACACCGGGGTGGATCGGCTGGTCATCCGGGCCGCGTTCCGCGATGTCGCGGCGTACCTGGATCGCGACGACACGCGCGAGGCGGTGCTGGAGCGGGTGCTCGCGGGATTGCCCGCGTCCGGTCCGGTGGTGCTGGTCGCGCACAGCCTGGGCACGGTGGTGGCGATGGACCTGCTGACCCGGCTCGGGCCGGCGGTGCCGGTGGCCGGGTTGATCACGGCGGGCGCTCCGCTGGGGATGGACGCGGTGTACTCGCGGCTGCGGGTCGGCGGGGCACATCTGCCGTCGATCGCCGGGCCGTGGTTCAACACGTGGTGTCCGACGGATCCGGTCGCGATCGGGTGTCCGCTGGCCGACGACTGGAGCGGGCTGGCGGCGGAGTGCACGGTGGCCAATCCGCACGATCGTGCGCACGACATCGGCGCGTATCTGGCGCATCGGGAGGTGGCTACGGCGATCGGGCGACTGTTGGGATGAGCGGGACTCCCGCGGGCCGCGGTCGCGGGTACGACTCCGGGGTCGCGGGCTCGGGCTCGGGCCCGCGGGCTCGGGGATCACCTACGCGGGTGACCCCCGAGCCCGCAGGCGCCGTCAGTCCTCGAGTTCCTCGGCCAGCGCGCGCAGTGCCAGGCGGTACGAGCCGATGCCGAAGCCCGCGATCGTGCCGCTGGCGACGGCGGCCACCACGCTGGAGTGCCGGAAGCTCTCGCGCGCGTACGGGTTGGAGATGTGCACCTCGATGAACGGCGCGGTGCGCTGGGCGACCGCGTCGCGCAGACCGTACGAGTAGTGCGTGAACGCGCCCGGGTTCATCACCACCGGGATGCGGCCGTCGGCGGCCTCGTGCATCCAGCGGATGATCTCGCCCTCGTCGTTGGTCTCGCGGACCTCGACCGCGAAGCCGAGCTCACCGCCGAGCCGTTCGCACTCGGCGACCAGTCCCGGGTACGAGGTGGCCCCGTAGACGTCGGGCTCGCGGCTGCCCAGGCGGCCGAGGTTGGGACCGTTGAGCACGAGCACCCTGCGCGCGCTCACCCGGACACCTCGGCGTACGCGGCGACCAGGAAGGTCGGATCGGGCGCCTCCAGGACGACCGGCTTGGCCAGGCCGTCCAGCACGATGAAGCGCAGCATGTCGCCGCGCGACTTCTTGTCCACGCGCATGGTCTCCAGCAGCTTGGGCCACGCGTCGCCGCGGTAGGTCAGCGGCAGGCCGACCGAGGCGAGCACCGTGCGGTGCCGGTCGGCGGTGGCATCGTCGAGGCGACCGGCGAGTCGACCCAGCTCCGCCGCGTAGACCATGCCGACGCTGACCGCGGCGCCGTGCCGCCACTTGTAGCGCTCGGCCTTCTCGATCGCGTGCGCGAGGGTGTGGCCGTAGTTGAGGATCTCGCGTCGGCCGGCCTCCTTGAGGTCGCCGGAGACGACGTCGGCCTTGACCCGGATGGCGCGGGTGATCAGTTCGGCGGTGTCCTTGCCCCGCGGGTCGCGCGCGCCCTCGGGGTCGGCCTCGATCAGGTCCAGGATCACCGGGTCGGCGATGAAGCCGGCCTTGATCACCTCGGCGAGACCGCTGACGTAGTCGTTGCGCGGCAGCGATTCCAGCGTGGCCAGGTCGGCGAGCACGCCGGCCGGCGGGTGGAACGCGCCGACCAGGTTCTTGCCCTCGGCGGTGTTGATCCCGGTCTTGCCGCCGACGGCCGCGTCGACCATGCCCAGCAGCGTGGTGGGCATCGCGATCCAGCGCACGCCGCGCAGCCAGGTGGCCGCGACGAAGCCCGCGAGGTCGGTGGTGGCACCGCCGCCGATGCCGACGATCACGTCCGAGCGGGTGAACCCGGTCTGACCGAGCACCGACCAGCAGTACGCCGCGACCGCGACGTCCTTGGCCTCCTCGGCGTTGGGCACCTGGATGGCGATCGCCTCGTAGCCCTGCGCGGCCAGGTCCTCGCGGACCGCCTCGCCGGTGGCGGCCAGCGCCTCCGGGTGCAGGATCGCCACGCGGCGGGCGGACGTGCCGATCAGGCCCGCGAGTTCGCCGAGCAGGCCGGCACCCACGAGCACGTCGTACGACTCCGAGGCGCCGCCGACGCGGATCCGGACCGGCTCGGAGGGGTTGCCGCTCATCGATTCACGTCTTTCTCGGGCTCGGTCTGCTCGGATGGGGTCGGCTCGGAAGGAGCCTGGTCGGGTGCGGTGGCGAAGGCGTCGCGGATCTCGGCGGCGACGTCCTCGGGGGTGCGTCCGGCGGTGTCCACCGTCAGCGCGGCGACCTCGAGGTACAGCGGTCGGCGCGCCTGCATCAGCTCGCGCCAGCGGGCCCTGGGATTGCCCACCAGGAGCGGGCGCGGCGCGTCCAGGCCGACCCGCTTGACCGCGTCCGCGAGGGCGACCTCGAGGAAGACCACCCGGTGTCCCTTGAGCAGAGCGCGGGTCGCGTCGTCCATGATCGCGCCGCCGCCCAGCGCGAGCACGCCGTCGTGCTCGGCCAACGCCGCGGCGACCGCCTCGTGTTCGAGCGTACGAAAGTGCGGCTCGCCCTCGTCGACGAAGATGTCCGGGATCGACTTGCCCGCGCGCGCCTCGACGTCCGCGTCGGTGTCGCGGAAGCCGACCCCGTGCGCCCGGGCGAGCAGCAGGCCCACCGTCGTCTTGCCCGCGCCGGGCGGCCCGACCAGGACCACCAGCGGGCCGGTGCCCGCCTCTTCGTCGACCGCGGCCTCGCTGTGCGCGGTGTCCCCGATGTCCGCCATGGCGCTACCGAATCTCCAGCGCGTCCAGGTAGCCCCGCACGTTGCGGGTGGTCTCGGCGACCGAGTCGCCGCCGAACTTCTCGGTGACCAGGTCGGCCAGGACGAGCGCGACCATCGCCTCGGCCACGATGCCGGAGGCCGGCACGGCCGCGACGTCGGAGCGCTGGTGGTGGGCCTGCGCGGGCTCGCCGGTGCGCACGTCGAAGGTGGACAGCGCGCGCGGCACGGTGGCGATCGGCTTCATCGCCGCACGCACGCGCAGCACCTCGCCGGTGGACATGCCGCCCTCGACGCCGCCGGCGCGGTGCGACGTGCGCTTGGCGCCGTCGGGGGTGTTGACGATCTCGTCGTGGGCCCGCGAGCCCCGCGTCCGGGCCAGCTCGAAGCCGTCGCCGAGCTCGACACCCTTGATCGCCTGGATACCCATCAGCGCACCCGCGAGCCGCGAGTCGAGCCGGCGGTCCCAGTGCACGTGGCTGCCCAGGCCCGGCGGCAGGCCGTAGGCGAGCACCTCGACCACACCGCCGAGGGTGTCGCCGGCCTTCTGCGCGTCGTCCACCTCGGCGACCATCGCGGCCGACGCGTCCGGGTCGAAGCAGCGGACCGGGTCGGCGTCCAGGCGCGCGGTGTCGTCGGGGCCGGGCAGCATGCCGGCGGGCGCCTTGGCCGCGCCGAACTCGACCACGTGGCTGACGATGCGAACGCCCGCCACCTGCTCCAGGAACGACTTGGCGACCGCGCCGAGCGCGACCCGGGCCGCGGTCTCGCGGGCGCTGGCCCGCTCCAGGATCGGCCGCGCCTCGTCGAAGCCGTACTTCTGCATTCCCGCCAGGTCGGCGTGGCCGGGCCGCGGGCGGGTCAGCGCCGCGTTGCGGGCCTGCGCGGCGAGCACCTCGGGGTCCACGGGGTCGGCCGACATGACCGTCTCCCACTTGGGCCACTCGGTGTTGCCGACCATGATCGCGACCGGGCCGCCCTGGGTGAGCCCGTGTCGGACGCCACCGAGGAAGGTGACCTCGTCCCGCTCGAACTTCATCCGCGCGCCACGCCCGTAGCCCAGCCGGCGGCGCGCGAGCGCGTCCGCGACCAGTTCGGTCGTGATGGGCACGCCGGCGGGCAGCCCTTCCAGGGTGGCCACGAGTGCCGGGCCGTGCGACTCCCCGGCGGTCAGCCAGCGTAGGTTGCCCACGAATGCTCCTTCTTGCGCTTGCCGCGTATCACGTCCGGGGAACGGCGCGGAGGCCGTCCACGATTCGCCCGGCGGATGTCCACCCGAATCCTTTCATGCCGGCGGCGGGCTCCCCGCGCCGCGTCCAGGTGTCGGACAGCGCCGCACCGGCCTCCGTCGTCTCACCAGGCGAGATGCAGTCGGGACAACTCCGCGCCGCACAACACCCCGCCGAGCGCGCCGAGCAGCAGCCACGGCCCGAACGGCAGCCGGCTGCCCCGACGGGCCCGGCCCACCGAGACGAGCAGCCCGGCGGTGAGCCCGGCCAGCAGGAACGCCAGGAACGCGCCGGTGACCAGCACGCCCCAGCCCAGCCAGGTCAGGTGTATGCCGAGCACACCGGCGAGCTTGACGTCGCCCATGCCCAGACTGCCCCGGGAGAGCGCGGCCAGGCACAGGTGGTAGCCGGCCAGGGTGAGGCCGCCGAGCAGGGCCCGTCGGTACGCGGTGAAGTCGCCCAGCGCGAGCGACTCCATGCCCAGCAGGGTCAGCCCGGTCGCGAGCGTCACCAGCAGTACCGGATCGGGCAGCCGCAACGTGCGCACGTCCACGATGGCCAGGGTCACGCCCGCGACGGCGAGCACCAGGAACGCGAGCAGGTCCAGGCCCGGCCCGAGCCGCCAGGCCAGCAGCGCGCACACCAGGCCGGTCAGCGCGGCGACCGGCAGGGGCCCGTAGCGCCCGGTGGCGGCCACCACCGGACCGGCGACGGGGCCGGCGACCGGAGAGCGCGGCCCGGGGCCGGTGCCCTGGGCGAGCAGGAGGTGGATGGGACGGGGCAACCCGAGGCCGGCGACGAAGCCGAGCAGCGCACACGCGAGAGTGAGAACGGGGAACACGCCTGTGACGATACGCAGGATCCCTCGGCGGTCACGTTCCGTCGTCCCCAGCGCCGATCCGATGATCGCAGGAACACCGGATGCGGTACCGCGGCAGGCGGTACCGCAGTCGGGCAGGCACGCGAAACGCGCGCATGTGGGAATCCGGCAGGGCGAACACGCCCCCGTGGGCCTCCGGCGGGGCGAACCCGGCCGGTGAACCCCGAGCTCAGCCCTTCGTGCTCGGCCCGCCCCGTCGGCCCCGCCCCGTCAGAACCGCCCCGTCAGCGCCGCCTCGCCCGCCGCGCGCATCACGGCCAACGGCCCCGGTCGGCCCGTCATCAACTCGACCTGGAGCACCGCCTGATGCACGAGCAGGTCCAGTCCGCCCACCACCGGTCCGCCCGCGTGGCCCCACGCGCCCGCGAGCGCGGTGGGCCACGGGTCGTAGACGACGTCGAAGAGCACCCCGGGCCCGGCGGGCACCTCGGTCGCGAGATGGTCGACCGCGCCCTTGGGTGTGGTCGCCACCACCAGCGGCGCGCGCAACGCCTCGGCCGCGTCCGCCCAGGGGCGCACCTCGACCGCGACGCCGAGTCGCTCGCCCGCCGCGCGCATCTCGCGGGCCCGCTCCTCGCCGCGCACGTACACCCGCACCGGCCCGTCGGTGACCTCGCGCACCGCGGCCAGCGCCGAGGTCGCGGTGGCGCCCGCGCCGAGCACGGCCGCCGACTCGACCCGGCGCACGCCGCGTTCGCGCAGCGCCGCGACCAGGCCCGGCACGTCGGTGTTCTCCCCCACGCGCCGGCCGTCCGCGGTGCACACCACCGTGTTCACCGCGTCCACGTCGCGCGCGACCTGCCCGATCTCGTCGAGCAGCGGTCGGATCGCCCGCTTGAGCGGCATGGTCAGCGACAGTCCGGCCCAGGACGCGTCGAGGTCGCCGACGAAGCCCGGCAGGGCCGCCTCGTCGATCTCGAACGCGTCGTAGGACCAGTGGGTCAGGCCCAGTTCGGCGTACGCGGCCCGGTGCAGGACCGGGGACAGCGAGTGCCGGATGGGCGCGCCGAGCACGGCGGCTCGGCGCGGGAGCGACGTCGACTCGGTCACGGGCTCGTACTCGGGGTCGGGTGATCCTTTATCCACTTGGCCAACTCGGCCTTGTAGGTCTGGAAGTCGGCGTCGTTGTCGGTGAACTTCGTGGTGCCGACGATCGGGTCGACGGTGACGAAGTAGAGGAACTTGCCCGCGGGCGGCGCCACCGCCGCGTCGAGCGCGGCCTTGCTCGGGCTGCCGATCGGTCCCGGCGGCAGGCCCTTCCTGACCCGGGTGTTGTACGGGTTGCTCGCGTCGTTGAGTTCCTTGTTGGTGAGCTGGATGTTGCTCTTGTTGAGGTAGTAGTTGACCGTCGAGTCCAGCCCCAGCGTCATGTTCTTGGCGAGCCGGTTGTAGATGACCTGGGCGACCTTGCCCTTGTCGTCGGTGGTCTTGCCCTCGGCCTCGACCATGCTGGCGATGATGATCATGTCGTAGGGCGACCTGCCCATCGCCTGCGCCTTGGCCGGCAGGCCGAGCTTGTCGTACTCCTTGACCGCCTTGGCGACCATGTCCTTGAGCACCACGAGCGGGTCCATGCCGGGTGCCGCGACGTAGGACGCGGGGTACAGGAAGCCCTCGATGTTGCCCTTGGCGTACTCGGGCAGTCCGAGCGAGGGATCCTTCGCGGCGGCCTCGACCTTCTCCTTCGGCACCTTGAGCGTCTTGGCCAGCGATTCGTAGACCTGCGTGGCGCGAATGCCGGGCCTGAGGATGTAGTCCTGCTTGTTCTTCGGGTTGACCAGGATCTCGAAGGCGGCCTTGGCGGACATGTGCTTGGCCATCGTGTACGCGCCGGGCTGGATCTTGGACGCGCGCTGGTCCTTGTCCTCGCGGGCGACCTTGGTGAACGCCTCGACGCTCTTGGTCACCCCGACCTTCTTGAGTTCGTTGGCCATCTGCGGGGTGGCCCAGCCCTGCTTGATCTCCACCACGAGCGAACCCGAGCCGCTGCCGCTGTAGTCCGGGGGCGGGCCGAAACGGTCCTTCAGGAAACCGTAGGCCCAGTAGCCACCGCCGCCGATCACGGCGAGGACGATCACCAGCGCCAGGGAGACCGCACACCCACTGCGGTTCTTCTTCTTGCGGCCCCGGCCGCGCCGGCCGCCCCGCGAGTTGTCGTCCTTGCCCCGTCGCCGGCTGCGCGGCTCCGACTCCATGCGCAGTCCGAGATCGCTCATGCCGTGGGCCTTTCAGAGTCGGAGACGGACCCGGCCGGGGCAGGTGACACGGCCAGGCCCGGAGGACGTCCGGAACCACGCTCGGTGTCGAGCGCGTTTTGCAGGATCACGATCGCGGCCGCCTGGTCGACGACACCGCGGGCTTTCTTCGCCTTGACGCCGGACGCCTGGAGGCCGCGCGTCGCGGTGACGGTGGTCAGTCGTTCGTCGACCAGGCGCACCCCGATCGCCGGGTCGAGCGCGGCGACCAGACGATCGGCGAAGGACCGCGCCTTGGCCGCGGCGGCGCCCTCCGCGCCGGACAACGAGCGCGGCAGCCCGACCACGACCTCGATCGCCTCGTACTCGGCGACGATCTCCAGGATTCGGGCGACGTCCCGCTTGCCGGCGGGCACGGTCTCCACGGGAGTGGCGATCAACCCGTGCGGGTCGCTGGCCGCGACGCCGATCCGAACGTCTCCCACGTCGACCGCAATTCGTACTCCGCGTCTCAAGGTCGGCTCTCCGTCACAAGGCTCTGCGTCATTGACCGTCGGGGCTCGACGCCCCGTCATACAAGTCCCCCGGCGGTGCGGGAGTCCGGTTCCAGACTTCCACACCCACCGGGGGAACGAGGGTAAGGGACGACTCAGGATGTACGTTCGGCGACTGTCCGGGTGACTGCGGCCAGCGCGTCGGCCACCTTGGTCGGGTCCGAACCGCCGCCCTGGGCCACGTCGTCCTTGCCGCCACCGCCGCCGCCGAGGGTCTGCGCCGCGACGCGGACCAGCTCGCCGGCCTTGACGCCACGCTCGCGCGCGGCCTCGTTGGCGGCCACCACGACCATCGGCTTGCCGCCCACGACCGACACGACCGCGACCGCGGCCGGGCGCGCCGCGAGCCGGCCGCGCACGTCCAGCGCGAGCTTGCGCAGGTCGTCGGGCGTGGTCCCGTCCGCCAGTTGCGCGGTGGCCAGCGCCACGCCGTGCACGTCCTGGGCGCTCTCGACCAGACCCGCGGCCGCCTGGAGTACCTGGGCGCCGCGCAGCGCCGCGATCTCCTTCTCCGCGTCGCGCAGCTTGGCCATGATCGACGCGACCCGCTCGGGCAGGTCCTCGGGGCGGCCCTTCACCACGTCGGTGAGCTGGTTGACGATGGTGTGCTCGCGCGCCAGGAAGTTGTACGCGTCGGTGCCCACCAGCGCCTCGACGCGACGCACGCCGGCGCCGATCGAGGACTCGCCGAGCAGCTTGACCAGACCCAGTTGCGCGGTGTTGTGCACGTGCGTGCCGCCGCACAGTTCCTTGGAGTAGTCCCCCATGGTGACCACGCGGACCCGGTCGCCGTACTTCTCGCCGAACATCATCACGGCGCCCTGCTTCTTGGCCTCGTCCATCGACATCACCTCGGCGGTGACGTCCAGGTCGCGCGCGAGCACCTCGTTGATCTTCTGCTCGACGTCGGTGAGCACGCTGCCCGGCACCGCGCCGGGCGCGCCGAAGTCGAAGCGGAAGCGGCCGGGCGCGTTCTCCGAGCCGGCCTGCGCGGCGGTGGGGCCGAGCGCGTCGCGCAGCGCCTGGTGGGTCAGGTGCGTCGCGCTGTGCGCGCGGGCGATCGCGTTGCGCCGGCCGGTGTCGATCTGGGCCAACGCCTGGGCGCCGACCAGGACCTCGCCGACCTGGACCCGGCCGCGGTGCACGGTGACACCGGCCACCGGGGTCTGCACGTCGCGGACCTCGACCACGGCGCCGGTGTCCAGCCGGATCCGGCCGGTGTCGGCGAGTTGGCCGCCGCCCTCGGCGTAGAAGGGGGTGCGGTCGAGCACGACCTCGACCTCGTCGCCCTCGTGCGCGGCGGGCGCGGGCACGCCGTCCACGAGCAGGCCGACCACGGTCGCCTCGTCCGAGGTGTCCTGGTAGCCGGTGAACTCGGTGCCGCCGGCCGCGTCCGCGACCTCGCGGTAGACGGACAGGTCGGCCAGGCCCTGCTTGCGCGCCTGGGCGTCCTTCTTGGCCCGCTGCCGCTGCTCGTTCATCAGCCGACGGAAACCGTCCTCGTCGACCGCCAGGCCCTGTTCGGCGGCGATCTCCAGGGTCAGGTCGATCGGGAAGCCTTCGGTGTCGTGCAGCAGGAAGGCCACCTCGCCGGGAAGCACCGTCGAGCCGGAGCTCTTCGCCTTGACGATCGACTCGTCCAGGAGCGCGGTGCCCTCGTGCAGGCGGGCCAGGAAGCGCTTCTCCTCGGCCACCGAGACGGCGTCGATGCGCTCGGCTTCCTCGAGCAGGTTCGGGTACTGCGGAGCCATCGCCTTGATCGTGGTCTCGACCAGGTCGTGCAGCGTCTCGCCCTGCGCGCCGAGCAGGCGCATGTTGCGGATCGCCCGGCGCATCATCCGGCGCAGCACGTAGCCGCGACCCTCGTTGCCGGGCACCACGCCGTCACCGATCAGCATCACGGCGGTGCGCACGTGGTCGGCCACCACGCGCAGCGACACGTCGTTCCGGTGGTCGTCGCCGTAGGTCTTGCCCGCGAGTTCGGCGGCGCGGTCCAGGATCATCCGCGACGTGTCGATCTCGTACAGGTTGTCGACGCCCTGCAGGATGCACGCGAGGCGCTCCAGGCCGAGCCCGGTGTCGATGTTCTTCGCGGGCAGCTCGCCGAGGATCGGGTAATCGTCCTTGCCGGTGCCCGGGCCGCGCTCGTACTGCATGAAGACCAGGTTCCAGATCTCCAGGTAGCGCTCGCCGTTGACCGCCGGCCCGCCCTCCTCGCCGTAGGCGGGGCCGCGGTCGTAGTTGATCTCCGAGCACGGGCCGCACGGACCCGGAACGCCCATGGACCAGAAGTTCTCCGACTTGCCCAGGCGCTGGATGCGCTCGGCGGGCACGCCGATCACCTCCCGCCAGATCCGCTCGGCCTCGTCGTCGTCGAGGTAGACGGTGATCCACAACTTCTCCGGGTCCAGCCCGTAGCCGCCGTCCTCGACCGAGTTGGTGAGCAACTCCCAGGCGAGCGCGATCGCGCCTTCCTTGAAGTAGTCGCCGAACGAGAAGTTGCCGCACATCTGGAAGAACGACCCGTGCCGGGTGGTCTTGCCGACCTCTTCGATGTCGAGGGTGCGTACGCACTTCTGCACGCTGGTGGCGCGCTTGAAGCTCGGCTTGACCTCGCCGAGGAAGTACGGCTTGAACGGCACCATGCCGGCGTTCACCAGGAGCAGCGTGGGGTCGTCCGCGACCAGCGAGGCCGAGGGAACGACGGTGTGTCCGCGCTCTTCGAAAAAGCGCAGCCAGCGCTTCCGGATCTCTGCCGATTCCATCAGCTGCCGTCCCTTCGGTCGTACCTTGCTTTGCCTTCGTACAGCTCACGCGGGTCGTAGAGGTCACGCCCGTCGTGCCAATCGTCGTGCGAGTCGCGCGTGCCGGGCAGCGCGCGCCGCACCGGGGCGGGCGGCAGCGACGCGGCGGCCACGTCCGCGCCGATGGCGCGGTACAGCTCCTGCTCGCGTTCGGCCATTCCCGCCCGGATCTCGTCCGCGAAGTACTTGATCGCCTCGCCGATGCCGGTGACATTGTCGGCGACGCCCTCGGGCGTGTACTTGTACGCCTTGTCCTTGACCTTGCGCGCGGCCCAGACGCCGGCGCCGGCGCCGACCGCGATCCAGAACAGTCTCGCCATCGGTCAGCCCCTCCCGCGCATGCTGCGCTGCCGCGCGACCTTCTGCGCCTTGGCCGCGACGCGCACCCGGCGGCCGAGTTCGGCGCGTTGCTGCGCGGAGAGCGCGCGGCGGACGCCGTAGCTGAACGCGGCCGTCTTCACGAGCGGGCCGCCGAGCGTGGCGGCGACCGTGGAGGACAGCGCGGTGGCGTTCGTGGTCATGGTCTGCACGTTGCCCGCGATCTGGTCGACTCGGCCCATCTGGGCGTTGGTCGCCCGGACCGTCTCGGTCACCTCGTCGAGCAGCGGAACCGCCCGGTCCGCCACCCCCGCGACCAGGGTCGTGGCCTCCTTGAGCACCTTCGCCAGCTTGACCAGAGCCACTGCGAGAAAGGCGACCAGGATCGCCCAGAAAACCGCGATGATCATCAGCGCGACTTCGCCACCCGACACCGTCATGCGCTCCTTGATGAGTGGGATCAGTCGAGGAGGCGGATACGCGTCGCCCACCTCGGAAAACCCGACCCTACCGCGACCGCGCGGGTCTCCTCGTCCGAGGAAACCCGCGCGGTCGGTGTGGCGCGTGTCGCGGCCCGGTGTCGATTCTTGATCGACGGTGGGCGGGTACCGGATCGGCGCTCGGCGCCGCCCGGACGCGGCGCGGGCGCCGGCGTGGATCGACGCCCGGCGCGGGCTCGCGTCGACGCTGCGGTGTCGCGGCGGGGCCGCGGGGCGGCGGGGCGGCGGCGTGCCACGGCGGTACGTGCGTCGGCGCCGGCCCGAATGTCCGGGTCGGCGCCGATCGGGGTGCGCGGGTCAGCGCGAGTAGTACTCGACGACCAACTGCTCGTCGCAGATCACCGGGACCTCGCGGCGCTGCGGGAGCCGGTCCAGCCGGGCCATCAGCTTGTCCAGACGCGCCTCGATGTAGCGCGGGGTCTCGGCGGCGGCGAACCCGCCGGCCTGGACCACCTGGAACAGCGGCTTGTTCCGGCTGCGCTCGCGCACACCGACGATGTCGTCGGGCTTGAGCCGGTAGGACGGCTTGTCCACCTTGCCGCCGTTGACCTCGATGTGCCCGTGGGTGACCATCTGGCGCGCCTGGTAGACGGTGCGCGCGAAGCCCGCGCGCAGCACGAACGCGTCCAGTCGGCGCTCCAGGTCGACCACCAGTTCGTCACCGGTCTTGCCGGAGTGCTTGTTGGCGCGGTCGAACGCGGCCCGCATCTGGACCTCGGAGATGTCGTACTGGAAGCGCAGCCGCTGCTTCTCCATCAACCGGGTCTTGTAGTCCGAGGATTGCTTGCGACCACGACCGTGCTCGCCCGGCGGGTAGGGCCGGTTCTCGAGGTACTTCGCGGCCTTGGGCGTGAGCGCCACACCGAGCGCACGGCTGCGCCGGATCTTGGGTCGGGTCTGGTTCAAGGTCGGGTCCTCCGTGCGGGGCTGTTTTTTCGGTGCTGGTCGTCTCGGTGGGTCGGGTCACGCGTGGGTCGCCGTCGCGCCGGCCCCCCCCGGGGTGGGCCGCCTTCGCTCGGGTCGCCGTGACGTGGGTCGCCTTGCCAAGATAGGTGCACTTAGGTAAGCCTAACCTTAACGTCGATGCGTTCGGTAGCCCACAGCGGGGGTCGCAAACGAGCGCCACACCTGGAGGACGCCATGTCTGTTCCCACCGAGGCCAACGCCGGGCGCACCGATGTCTCTTCCCGGAGGCCGCGCACCGCCGAGCGGGCCCGCACCCTGGCCGCGTACGCCGGCTCGGCCACCCTGGATGTGCCCGGCGACCGGGACGAGCACGTGATCCCCGCCGCGCGGGCGGTCGAGCCGGACGGCGCGCTGCTGTTGCTCGTCCCGGCCGAGACCGCCGCGGTGGTGCTGACCTCGCGCGAGGACGTGGCCGCCGTCCTGCACCTGGTCGACGTCGCGCCGGTCGCGGTGCCGCACCGGGTCCGGGCGCACTGCTGGATCGCCGGCTGGCTGACCGTGCCCACCGGCGCCGACGCCGAGCGGGCCGCCGAGCGGTTGGCCGAGCTGACCCCCGACCCCACCGCATCGCCACGCGCGGGCACCGTCGTACGGCTGGAGGTCGGCGAGGTCCTGGTCGACGACCTGTGGGGCACCGGGCACGTCGAGCCGGACGAGTACGCCGACGCCGAGCCCGACCCGCTGGCCGGTCACGAGGCCGAACTGCTGCAACACCTGGCCGCCGCACACGGCAACGACCTGTGCCGGCTGGCGAGCGTGGCGGGCGCCCCGGCCTGCGACGACCGGGTCGTGCCGGTGTCGCTGGACCGGCACGGCATCCGGCTGCGCACCGGCGGGCCGGATCGTACCTGCGATGTGCGGTTCGAATTCGAGGCGCCGGTCTCCGGTCCGCTCGAGTTGGGCGGGGCGCTGCGCCGGTTGCTGCACGGGGTGCACGGGCAGGCGTGACGCCCCCGGCGAGCCGCGCGGGCCTCCCGGTGTCGCATGATGCGCCGCCGTGCGGGCAGTCTCCCCGTCCAAGATCAGCGGCGCCGTGCCCGGTACCCGGAACCGGCTAACGTTTCCGGTCGCGGCACCGGGTGGCGATCCACCCGGGCGGATCGCCACGGCGGACCGACCACGCGTCCGCCGGCGCGAGACGACCGCATCGGCGGACGGCGGAAGGGACGACACGGGGTGTCGGAGCAACACGCGCGGCACGGTCCGGAGGACCCGACGAACGGGGACGGTCGCGACCACCCCATCCCTCGGGCGCCCTGGGAACCGGAGCCCCGACCGGCGTCCCGATCCGGGGCCAGTCCGTGGCAGGACCGACTGCGCACCCAGCTTCGGTTCAGCGGGCACACCGCGAGCATCCCGATCGTGCCCGCCCCGGAGAAGCCCGAGGCCGGCCCCTCGGTCCCGCGCGTCCTGGACCTGGCGCTGCGCACCGGCGAACTGCTGCTCGCCAGCGGCGAGGGTGGTGAGGACGTCGAGGCGGCGATGCTGGGCATCACCGACGCGTACGGCCTCGAACGTTGCCAGCCCAATGTGACCTTCGTCGCGATCACCCTGTCCTACCAGCCGTCCCTGGTCGAACCGCCGGTCACCGGCGAGCGGGTGGTGCGCCGCCGCGCGGTGGACTACACCCGGCTCGACGAGGCCCACCAACTGGTCTCGGACATCACCGGCGCCGAATTGACCCTGGAGGAGGCGTACCACCGGCTCGCCGACATCCGCCGCAACCGACACCCCTACCCGCGCAACCTGTTGCTGCTGTCGGCCGGTCTGATCGCGGCCTTCGCGAGCGTGATGGTCGGCGGCGGGCTGATCGTGGCCATCGCCGCCTGCGTCGCGGCGTTGATCGGCGAGCGGCTGGCGCAGTTGCTCGCCGACCGGGGCGTCCCGGAGTTCTACCAGTTCGTGCTCGCCTCGATGCCTGCCGCCGCGATCACGGTGGCGATGATCAAGGTCGGCGTCGGGATCAATCCGTACGCCGTGGTCACCGGTGGGCTGTTCGCGCTGTTGCCCGGAAGAGCCCTGGTCGCCGCCGTCCAGGACGGCCTGACCGGCTTCTACATCACCGCCGCGGCCCGCTTGCTGGAGGTCTTCTACCTGATCGTCGGCATCATCGTCGGCATCTCGATCGTGCTCTACATCGGCGACCAGGTGGGCGTGCAGTTCAAGGTCGAGGGGACGTTCGACCTCAACGCCAACCCTCGCGTGGTGCAACTGCTCGCGGCGGGCGCGGTGTCGATGACCTTCGCGGTGCTGGTCCAGGTGCGCCGGGTACTGCTGCCGGTCGCGGCGGCGGGTGGCGCGGTCGGCTGGGCGGTGTTCCAGGTGCTGCGCGAGGCGGGCGCCGCGCCGGTGCTCGCGACCGCCGTCGCCACGGGACTGCTCGGACTGCTCGGCCAGTTGCTCGCGCGGTGGCACGGGACGTCGGCGCTGCCGTACGTGATCCCGGCGATCGGCCCGATGTTGCCGGGCAGCGCGATGTACCAGGGCATGCTGGGCCTGTCCCTGGGCCACACCGACTCCGGCTGGCGCAGCCTGGTCAACGCGGCCTCCCTGGCCCTGGCCCTGGCAGCGGGCGTCAACGTCGGCTCCGAGGCGGCCCGCTTCGTCCTCCCGTCGCCGCCACCGCGCACGGGGCGCGAAATGCGGCCCGCCTCGAAGCGGACTCGCGGGTTCTGAGGCGGGGAGGCGCGGGCCCGGCGAGCGACGCGGTCGCTCCGGCTCCCGGCACTTCACCTGCGGCACGGAGCGGCGACCGGGCGGGCGGGTGGGGCACCCGGTGTGCGCTTCCCCGCGCTTCGAAACCTTGTCGCCGGATCCGGCCGGGCCGCTCCGTGGGCCGCTGCTTCGGGCGACGGAGCCCGCGCGCGGTGGGTTCGGAGGGGTGGGTTCTTGGGTGGTGGGTTCTTGGGTGGTGGGAACGACGTGGGGCGTGGGGGCGTTCGGGATTTGGGGCGGTGGTTCGGGGTGCGGCCCCGGAGTGATGACGGTGGTCCGGGTCGTCGGGACCGAGTACAGGCATGGAGGGCTCCGCATGTCGGACGCGCACGCATCGACCGGGCCGCTCGCCGCGCTGCGTACCTGGTCGCCGCCGACCGGGACGGACGTGCGCGCGGTCGTGCTGGTCCTGCCCGGTGGGCGCGCGCGGGGGCGGCAGCCCGCCTCGACCCGCAATCTGGCGTATCGCCGGATGGTGCCGATCGCGCGGGGCATCCACCGGGCGACCCGCGCGGAGGGCGTCGCGACCTGGCTGCTGCGCTACCGGGTGCGCGGGTGGAACGAGCCCGACCACGATCCGGTCCAGGACGCGTGGTGGGCGCTCGACGGCATCCGTACCCGCTACCCGCACGCCGAGGTCACCCTGGTCGGCCACTCGATGGGCGGCCGCACCGCGTTGCGGGTCGCCGACCACGACAGCGTGCGGACGATCTGCGCCCTCGCGCCGTGGATCGAGGACGACGAGCCGTACGCCCAACTCGCCGGCCGCGACGTGGTCATCGTGCACGGTACGGCCGACCACACCACGAGCCCCAAGGCCTCGCACCGCTACGCGCTGACCGCCCGGGAGGTCTCCGAACGGGTCTGCCGGTTCGAACTGCCGGACGGCCACGCGATGGTGCGTCGGTCCTCGGCCTGGACCGAGTTGATCCACCGCACCGTGGTGGGCGCCGTCACCGGAACGCTGGACCCCGAGATCGCTCGGGCGATGACGGCGCCGGATCCGGACGGGCTGCGCGCGGTGGTGAACTGACGGGCGTCCGTGCGGCGGGCGCGTCGCAGGGGTGCGCCGACGTCGGTCATTCGCTGCCGATCGCGGTGAGTACGTCCGCGCGGGCCGCCGTACGGGCCGGCCAGACCGCCGCGAGCACGCCGACGACCACCCCCAGGGCGAGGAATCCGGCGACGCCGGCCCAGGGCACGATCAGGACCAGGTCCGGCAGCCTGTCGCGCAGGGTGCCCAGGATCCCCCACGCCAGGAACGCGCCCACGACCACGCCGAGCACCGCGCCGAAGACCGAGATCACCAACGATTCGAGCCGGACCATCGTGCTTACC
The DNA here is from genome assembly GCF_044765325.1 of Embleya sp. NPDC127516. NCBI lineage: Bacteria > Bacillati > Actinomycetota > Actinomycetes > Kitasatosporales > Streptomycetaceae > Embleya > Embleya sp. NPDC127516. Next base: position 120,552 of record NZ_JBIWJT010000018.1, read on the forward strand.
CGCGAGCGGTCGAGGCCGATCGCGCGCAACATCCCGATCTCGCGCCGACGTTCGAACACCGACATGGCCAGGGTGTTGATCACGCCGAGCACGGCGATCAGCACGGCCATCGCGAGCAGCCCGTACATGATGTCGAGCAGCAGGTCGACCGAGCGGCTGATGGACCGCCGGACGTCGGTGCGGTCCTCCACCGTGATCAACGGGTTGTCGCCGATCGCCCGCTCGATCGCGCGGGTGGTTCGGGTGTTGTCGCCGTCGGCGGTCCGCACCATGATCGACCGGATGTCGCGGTGGGCGGAACGCGCCTGTACGAGCGCGGCCGGCACGGTGATCCTGGTCAACTGTTCCAGGTCGCCCTGGAAGCCGCCGACGGTGACGCGGCCGTGTGTGCCGTCGGGATAGCCGATCGCGACGATGGAGCCGACCCGCCACCCGCGCTGCTTCGCGATGTCCGGCGCGACCAGGATCTCGCCGCGGCGCAGCGCCGAAGCGGCGTCCGCCGTGCCGCCGAGGTTGAGCAGGCGTTCGATTCCCTGCGGATCCACCCCGATCACCGCGTCGTCGTGGCCGTCCAGGGTCACGGTGTCCCGGATCAGCGGGGACATCGCGGTGACCCCCGGCATCCGGGCGACGGCGTCGAGCACGCTCGGGTCGACGGAGGCGCCGTTGACCGTCCGGATCCGGTAGTCCGCGGCGACCTCGGCGATCGCCCGGTCCTCGACGGCCTGCCGGATCGACGCGCCGAGCATGCTCAGGCCGGCGATCAGGGACAGGCCGATGGTCAGCGCGGACGCGGTGGCGGCGGTGCGTCGCGGGTTGCGGACGGCGTTGCGCCGGGCCAGCCGACCGGCCACGCCGAACGGCCGGTCCAGGAACCGCGCGCTCATCCCGATCACCGGTCGGGACAGCAGCGGGGTGAGCAGGAGGATGCCGACCAGGACCAGGAACACCCCGACGGCCACCGGCACTCGGCCGCTGTCGCCGGCGGTGGAACGGCCGTACACGGTGAGCACCACGCCGACGGTGGTCACCGGGACACCGAGCACGCCGCGACCGCGCGAGCCGGCGTGGCCGGCGGGTAGCTCCACCGTGTTCAGCGCGGCGACCGGCGGGATCCGGGACGCGCGCCGGGCCGGCAGCCACGAGGCGAGCAGGGTGACCGCGCCGCCCACGAGCAACGCGACCGCGATGGTGCGGCCGTCGACGATCAGTGGCCCGGCGGGCAGGTGCGCGCCGAACCGTTCCAGCGCCGAGCGCAGCGCGCCCGCCAGCACGATCCCGACACCGAGGCCGAGCGACGACGCGACCACGGCGACCGCCGCGGCCTCGGCGAGCACGATCCGGGTGACCTGCTCGCGCCGTGCGCCGACCGCGCGCAACAGCGCGAGTTCGCGGGTGCGTTGGGCGACCAGCATGGTGAACGTGTTGGCGATGATGAACGTGGCGACGAACAGCGCGATGCCGGCGAACGCGAGCAGAGCGATGGTCATCTGCCGGGTGCCGGCCTCGATCATGTCCACTTGGGCCCGGGCCAGCGCCCGTCCGGAGTCGACCCGCAGGTTGTCCGACCGGGGCAACAGCCGCTCGGCCGCGTCCCGCAACGTCGCCTCGCTCGTACCGGGGGCCGTGGTCAGGTCGATCTCGCCGTAGCGGCCGGGCTTGAGCAACAGGCGCTGCGCGGTCGCGGTGTCGAACAGCACCAGTGAGCCGCCCGACGACACCCTCGGATCGTCGGTCCCGAACACGCCGGTCAGCCGGGTCTCGACCATCGGGCCGCTCAGCGCGACGCGCACGGTGTCACCGACCCGGAAGCCACCCTTGTCGGCGGTCCCGGCGTCCAACGCGATCTCGCCCCCGCCCGCGGGCCCGCGCCCGGCCCGCATCGGGAAGCGCGGGTCGACTCCGTCGCGGCTCGGCACGAAGTTGGTCCCGATCGTGGTCCACCCGGATCCGAGCAGGTCGCCGTCGCGGTCGACCACGCCGGTGAATCCCTCCAACACGCCGCGCGCCCGGGCGACTCCCGGCAACGCGCGCAATCGGGTCAGGGTGTCCTCGGTGAGCGTGGGGTCGGGGCGCCCGTGCTCACGGGCCCCGGTGCGGTCCACGTTGTCGTCGATCACGGCCACGGACACGTCGGCGAAGCTCTTGGAGGCGGTGTTCTTGAAGGCCCGGCCCAACGTGTCCGACAGGACCAGGGTGCCGGCGACGAACGCGACCCCGAGCAGGACCGCGACGGCCGTCATCGCCAATTCGGCCCTGTGCGCGACGACATTGCGCAGAGCGAAACGAAACATGGGCAGCCCCCGAGAGACCGAAACCAAACATCTGGGATGCCACCCATCCTCGCCGGCCCCAAGCCCCGCCGACGTCCCCCCACCGGTACCACGCCCACCTACATCCCACGGCGCCCACGACCCCATTCACCATCACCCACCCGATCCCCCACTCCCCCACACGACCGACCCCCGGCCCCACGCCCCCTCACCCGGCACCAACGAAGCCCGAGCGCGGCGGGCCGGGACGAGGCACGACGGGGCGGGGCCTGCGGGGCGTGGCGGGGCGGGGGTACGAGGGGGCAGGGGGCATGAGCGGGGCGGACGCATGCGCCCACGCGGCAGCAACCGAGGGCAAGCGGGGCAGGCCAGGGCGCGGGTGACCGACTC
>NZ_JBIWJT010000018.1:123313-226022 GCF_044765325.1 Embleya sp. NPDC127516
CACGAAGGTGGGCCGATCCCACTGCCGGCCGGAGATACGCCCGGGCGCCCCACGCCCCCACACGGCAGCAAGTCGAGGGCCGGCGGGGCACGACGAGGCGGCGCCTGCGGGGCATGGCGAGGTGGGGCACCAGGGGCAGGGGACATGGCGGGGCGAACCGACTCACGAAGGTGGGCCGATCCCACTGCCGGCCGGAGATACGCCCGGGCGCCCCACGCCCCCACACGGCAGCAAGTCGAGGGCCGGCGGGGCACGACGGGGCGGGGCCTGCGGGGCATGGCGGGGTGGGGCCTGCGGGGCATGGCGGGGTGGGGCACCAGGGGCAGGGGACATGGCGGGGCGGACCGACTGACGAAGGTGGGCCGATCCCACTGCCGGCCGGAGATACGCCCGGGCGGCCCACGCCCCCACACGGCAGCAAGTCGAGGGCGGGCAGGGCAGGCCGGATCGCGGCGGACCGGCACAGAGAAAAGGGACGGGCGGGGGTATCGCGGGGCGGGCACATCCACTCACCGGGCAACGGCGAGGGCGGCCGGGCAGGGCGGATGGGCGCGCACGGAGGCGGGCCGATGCCATGACCGGACGAGCACCGAGAGGCGAGGCCGGCGCATGCACTCACGCACCATCGGACGGGGCGAGAGCCGGCGAGGCGGGCGCATCCGCTCACGCGGCAGCGGCCGGGGTCACCGGGACAGGCCAGGACGCGGCGGGCTGCACATGGGCACACGAAAGTGGGCCCATCACATGGCAGGGCGGAGGCACTGCGAAACGGGCACCCAGCGGGTCGGGGGTACGGCGGGCTGACGCGTGGCGCACGAGCACACCGCGACGGGGATCAGGCAACGATGTCCCGGCGAACCGACGCAGGCGAAGCCGAACACGACGGCGGACCCGACGAGGCCGCACAGCGACACCCACCACCCACCACACAACGCGGCACGCGGCACGCGGCACGCGGCACGCGGCACGCGGCACGCGGCACGCGGCACGCGGCACGCGGCACGCGGCACGAACGTCCTCGCACGTAGCGGGGTTACGGCCCGGAACACGGCGAAGCCGAGACGCGAGCGGCGCGGCGCGTACACACGCAGCGGCAACGGCAGCGCCGCACACGTCGCGCGGCCGAACCGACCCACCGGGCACCCGAGCCGACAGGACGCCCCGCCCCGCAGCCCTCACCACCCTGCCGATCGGGCGCCCTTGCCGCGGCCCGGACGTGCTGATGTCGCCGCTGGGTCGGTCACGCCTTCGGGTGCTCGGGGGAACTTCGGGGTTGGCGGGTTCGGCGGGGCTATTCGGTGGTGGGGGTGGTGGTGCCGGAGAGGCGGGATCTGGTCCAGGTGGCGATGTCGGCGTAGCGGGCCTCGGCGCCGTGGCGGGTGGGCTCGTAGTAGGTACGGCCGTGGATGGCGTCGGGGGCGTACTGCTGCGCGGCCACGCCGCCGGGGACGTCGTGGGGATAGACGTACCCCTGGGCGTGGCCGAGTTTGGCGGCGCCCTTGTAGTGGCCGTCGCGCAGGTGCGGCGGTACCGGACCGGCCAGGCCCTTGCGGACGTCGGCGAGCGCGGCGTCGATCGCCAGGTACGCCGCGTTCGACTTCGGTGCCAGGGCCAGGTGGATCGCCGCCTGGGACAGCGTGATCCGCGCCTCGGGGAAGCCGATCAGCGCGACCGCCTGCGCGGCGGCCACCGCCACCTGGAGGGCGGTGGGGTCGGCCATCCCGATGTCCTCGCTCGCCGAGATCATCAACCGCCGGGCGATGAAGCGCGGGTCCTCCCCCGCGTCGATCATCCGCGCGAGGTAGTGCAGCGCCGCGTCCACGTCGGAGCCCCGGATCGACTTGATCAAGGCGCTCGCCACGTCGTAGTGCTGGTCCCCGTCCCGGTCGTACCGCACCGCCGCGCGATCCACCGCGCTCTCCAGCGTGGCCAGCGTGATCGTGTCCTCGCCCTTGTCCGCCGCCGATCCCGCGCCCGCCTCCAGCGCGGTCAGGATCCGTCGCGCGTCGCCACCCGCGATGCGCAGCAGGTGCTCCTCGGCGTCCGGGTCGAGGGTGAGCGTGCCCTTGAGCCCGCGCTCGTCGGCGAGTGCGCGGTGCACCACCTCGCGCAGGTCGTCGTCGGTCAACGACTCCAGGGTCAGCAACAACGAGCGGGAGAGCAGCGGGCTGATGATCGAGAAGTACGGGTTCTCGGTGGTCGCCGCGATCAGGGTCACCCAGCGGTTCTCCACGGCGGGCAGCAACGAGTCCTGCTGGGCCTTGGAGAAGCGGTGGATCTCGTCCAGGAACAGCACCGTGTCGCGCCCCTGGGCACCCGCCTGCCGCCGCGCGTCCTCGATCACCGCGCGTACTTCCTTGACGCCCGCCGTGATCGCGGACAACTCCACGAAACGCTGCTTGGTGACGTGGCTGACCACGTAGGCGAGCGTGGTCTTGCCGGTGCCGGGCGGCCCCCACAGGATCACCGAGGACGGCGCGGTGACCCGGCTCTCCGACGACACCAACCGGCGCAGCGGCGATCCCTCACCCAACAAATGCCGCTGACCGAGCACCTCGTCCAGATCGCGCGGTCGCATCCGCACGGCAAGCGGCGCGAGCGAGGGGTCCTTGGCCTGCCGGGCCTCGGCGGCAGCGGTAAAGAGATCGGAATCCACTCCCCGACCCTAACCCCCACCCCCGACGCCCGACCGTCCCGGGAGCTCCCCACCGCACGCCCCGGAGCCCCCACCGACCGCCCCACCGCACTCCCCACGACACGCCGCCGCCGCCGAACGAGAAACGGCGCACCGCCGCCGCCGAACGAGTAAACGGCGCACCAGGAGACGGTCGGCACACCAACAGGCGGCGGAGCGCACCCACCGAACAGCCCCGTGCCCGCCGCCCGACACCACCGCCCCGACTCGGGACCACCACACGACACCGCGCCCCGCGCCACTGCCGCCGACTCTGGACCGGCCAGGGACACGGCCCGGAGCCCCCACCCGACCGCTCTCGCACACAACGCGCCGTCGCCGAGCGGGAGGCGGCGCAGCAACGAGCGGTAGGCAATCTCGTCGGGCGGCACTGCGCCCTGCCGCCCGAGCCCCTGGCCCCGCCACTCGACACCGCACCCGCGCAGCACCGGCATCCAACCGTCCCGGGACACGGCCCCAAGCGCCCGCCGACCGGCCCCACCCGCACCCACAACGACGCGCCGTCGCCGGGCGGAACGCGGCGCACCAAGCGCCAAGCACTCACGAGACAGTCAGCGCGCCCGCCGGGCAGCATTGCGCCTCGCCGCCCGATACCACGGCCCCACGACTCGACACCACACCACACGCCACCGCGCCGACGACCCCCGACCGGCCGACGCGGGACGCCACCCGGAGCGCCCAACCGCCGGCCATGCGCCTTCGCCGAGCCAGGCGCGGCACCAAAAAACAACCGGCGCACCCACCAGGCAGCATCGCGCCTCACCGCCCGAGACCACGAAGCGACACCGCGCCCCGCACCACCGCCACACGATCTCCGCCGACCCGCCCAGCCCAGCCCAACCGCGCGGACGCAGCCCCCATCGCCCGTGCGGCTCACCTCCCCCGAAGGGCTCGGGTCAGCGCAGTACCCCGGCCGCCTTGGCCGTCTGGAGCCATTCGGGGAATTCGTTCATCAGGTTGTCGAAGAGTTCGGCGTCGGGCATGCGCCTCGGGTCCGCGCCCGCCTCGAAGAAGCCCGCGTTGTCGACCACGCGGTGCTTGGGCGCGGGCAGGTCGTCCAAGCGGTGCAGGAAGCGGAACTCGTCCCGGCCGAAGCCGATGAACTGCCAGAAGATCGGCAGCCCGGCCGCCTGGCAGATCGCCTTCTCGGCGGCCTTCGCGTTGTTCGGCGCGCCGTCCGTCTGGAAGATCACGAAGGCCGGATCGGTCGCCCCGCACGACCGGTAGTGCGCGATCACCGCTTCCATCGCCGACACGTAGTCCGTGGTGCCCATGTGGCCCAGCTTCTTGTGCAGCGCTGCGATCCGGCCGCCGTAGTTGTCCAGCGAGATCTCCTCGGCCTCGTGCGCCTTCGTGTCGAAGAAGATCACCGGCACCGAGCCGTCGTCGTCGAAGTGCGCGGCAGCGGCCAACACCCGGTCGGCGAGCGCCTGTACGCTGCCGTTCTTGTAGAACGGCGCCATGCTGCCGGAGCGGTCGAGCACGAGGTAGACGGCGGCGCGCACACCCGCGAGCCGGTTCTTCTCCAGGCTCACCCCGGCCGCCTTGTACAGGCTGACCAACCCGGGTGCGGAGCGCTCGATCTTGGCCAGCGAGACCGCCGAGCCGCTCCCGCTGCGCACGGTGGCCGGGGGTGCGGCGGCGGGCGGTGCGGCGGCCGTCGAGGAGTCCGGGTTCGACTTCTTGCGACCGAACAGCGAGAAGGGCATGGCGAGGGCTCCCAGCAGTCGAACGAGTCGGGTGGCCGCCCCCTCCCGGGGGCTTCACCGGCCTACGCTCCCAGATCGCCCGCCCCCACGAACAGGGGCAGATCCCTCAGGAATCGGCCATGTCGCAGCCCACCCGTAGCTTCCGCAACCCGTCCGGCGTCAGCCCGGGCGGCACCACCACGACATCACCGATGTCGCCGGCCCACATCACCTGCGGCCCGAACGCCTCGGCCAGCGCCACCACCGCCCGTTCCGCCGCGCCCGGTCCCGGGGCCCGGAAGGTCAATCCGGACACCGGCTCGTCGGCCCCGATGCGTTTCCGCTCGCCCGCGACCGCGACCGCGAACCCGCCCAGGTGGTCGCCGTCACCCGCTCCGGGTCGCTCCGGCAACGGGTTCGGCACCTCCGCGCCGTCCACCCACAGGGTGAACCAACAGCGCGCGGACAGCCCTTCGCCCCGCAACACGGCCAGTACCTCGCCGACTCCCGGGTAGGACACGGCACGTGCCTCCTCCAGCAGGTCGGCCGGCACCGGCGTGCCGAACGACTCGACGAACTCCAGGCCACCCTCGCCATCGGTGAACCAGCGCAGCGGATTGATGTGCACGGTGTGGCTCATGCGACCTCCCCTTTCGAGCCCGAAACCCGGCCCACCCCAGCATCCCGCTCGGCTCCGACATCCGCGCCGCCCGCGACGCCCCCACCGGCGTCACCGCCGCCGGGCGCAACGGGCCCACCACCTCCGCGTGTTCCACCGCCCACGCCGGCCGTCCGTGCCGACAAGCCACCCCGCACGACGCCCCCGGCCCCGCTCCCCCGCTCCGCCGTCGCGGCCCGCCGTCGGCGCGACGCGAAGTACCACTCCTGCCACTCGCGCGTGCCCTCGATCGCCCGCACCCGCGCCATCGCGTACAACCGGGTCGGCGGCGACCCGCGATATCGCATGTTGGCCACCGTCCCGTCCGGCTCGGCCAGGAATCGTGCGATGGCGCCCTGCGTCCAGCCGCGCCCCTGCACGACGGACCGCGTCACGTACTCCGCCGGCACCCGCCGCTTCGTCAAATCCACCGCCATGTCGGCCTCCCCGAGGTCATCCGAACCGGTGCGGCACCGGCTCGACTTCCAAGGTAGGCAGACCCGGGTCCGTGCGCTCCGACCCTGTGCAGAAGCGTTTCGGCTACCCCACGAGTCGACAAAGTCCGGCAACGCCGAAGGGCGGCCGAGCCATTGGCTCGACCGCCCTGATCCCCGCACGTGCGGGGCCGACGGGAGGGCGGACAGGATCCGAGACGTCATCGCCGGACCATCCCCGCACGGAGCATGCCGGAGGGCGGGGCCACTCGCACGCCCACCGTCCCGACGACATCCACCCGCCGGCGGTTACGCCTTCTCCGCACCCTCGCTCGGGACACCGTCACCGGAGTCCGACTTGGCCTTCGGCTTCGCGTCGATCCCCGCCTCACGCCGCTGCTGCACCGTGATCGGCGACGGAGCCCCGGTCAACGGGTCGCCACCGGAAGCGGTCTTCGGGAAAGCAATCACGTCCCGAATGGACTCGGTTCCGCCCAAAAGCGCCACCAACCGGTCGAGACCGAGCGCGATCCCGCCGTGCGGCGGCGGCCCGTACGCGAACGCGTCCAGCAGGAACCCGAACTGCGACTGCGCCTCCTCCTCCGACATCCCGATCGCCGCGAACGCCCGCTCCTGCACGTCCCGACGGTGGATACGGATCGAACCGCCACCGATCTCGGTCCCGTTCAGCACGATGTCGTACGCGTTCGACAGCGCCTCGCCCGGATTCTTGTCGAACCCGTCGAGCCACTCCGCGGTCGGCGCGGTGAAGGGGTGGTGGATCGCGTGCCAGCCCTGGTGGTTGCCGGCCGCGTCCTCGATCGGCTCGAACATCGGGAAGTCGACGACCCAGAGGAAGTTCCACCGCGACTCGTCGATCAGCGAACCCCGACGCGCGATCTCCAGCCGGGCCGCGCCCAGCAGTTCCAGCGAGGCCGTACGCCGACCCGCCGCGAAGAAGATGCAGTCGCCCTTGGCCGCGCCGGTCGCCTCGACCAGGCCGGCCAGGTGCTCCTCGGACAGGTTCTTGGCCACCGGGCCGCGCAGTTCGCCGGTCTCCGCGTCCACCAGCACGTACGCGAGCCCGCGCGCGCCGCGCGCCTTGGCCCAGTCCTGCCAGCCGTCGAGCTCCTTGCGGGTCTGCGCGGCGCCGCCGGGCATCACCACCGCGCCGGTGAACTCGGCCTGGAACACCCGGAACGAGGTGCCCTCGAAGTAGGCCGTCAGGTCGACCAGTTCGCAGCCGAAGCGGGTGTCCGGCTTGTCCGAGCCGTAGCGCGCCATCGCCTCGGCGTAGGCCAGTCGGGGCAGCGGCAGCGGGATCTCCACGCCGTGCACCTCGCGCCACACGCGCGCGATCAGCTTCTCGGTCAGCGCCAGGATGTCCTCGGCGTCGCAGAAGGACATCTCGACGTCCAACTGGGTGAACTCGGGCTGCCGGTCGGCCCGGAAGTCCTCGTCCCGGAAACAGCGCGCGATCTGGTAGTAGCGCTCCATGCCGGCGACCATGAGCAGCTGCTTGAACAGCTGCGGCGACTGCGGCAGCGCGTACCACGAACCCGGCTGGAGCCGCACCGGCACCAGGAAGTCGCGGGCGCCCTCGGGCGTGGACCGGGTCAGGTACGGCGTCTCGATGTCGAGGAAGTCGTGGTCCTCCATCACCTCGCGGATCACCCGGGTGACCTTGGAGCGCAGCCGCAGGTTGCGGGCCATCGGCGCGCGCCGCAGGTCGAGGTAACGGTGCTTGAGCCGCACCTCCTCGTTGACCGTGCCCGGCGTGTACTCCTCGATCGGGAACGGCAGCGGGGCCGCCTCGGAGAGGATCTCGAAGTCGTCCACGACGACCTCGATCGCACCGGTGGGGATCTCGGTGTTCTCGTTGCCGTCGGGGCGCACCCGCACGTCGCCGGTGATCCGCACGCAGAACTCGGAGCGGAGGTTGTGCACGGTCTCCAGGTCGCGGAAGACCACCTGTACGGTGCCCGACGCGTCCCGCAGGTCCACGAACGCCACGCCGCCGTGGTCGCGCCGCCGGGCGACCCACCCGGCGAGCGTCACGGTGTGGCCGGCGTGCTCGGCGCGGAGCGTCCCGGCGTCATGGGTGCGGATCACTGAAGCTTCTCCTTCAAGACGGTGACGACCTGGTCGAGCGGGACCGGGGTCTGGTCCCCGTTCGACAGGTCCTTGATCTGGGCGACGCCCTCGGTGAGGTCGCGGTCGCCGACGACGATGGCGTAGCGGGCGCCGGATTGCGACGCGGCCTTCATGGCGCCCTTGAGCTTCTTCCCGCCGAAGGCCATGTCGGCGGGGATGTCCTCGATCCGCAGCTGGGTGATCATGCCGAACACCGCGCGGCGGGCCGCGTCGCCGATCGCGACGCCGTAGACGTCGCAGTCGGCCGGGGTCTCCACGGTCTGGCCCTCGGCCTCCATCGCGAGCATCGTGCGGCCGATGCCCAGCGCCCAGCCCACCGAGGGCAGGTCGGGGCCGCCGAGGTCCTCGGAGAGGCCGTCGTAGCGCCCGCCGCCGCCGATCGCCGACTGCGCGCCGAGGCCGTCGTGCACGAACTCGAACGTGGTCCGGTTGTAGTAGTCCAGCCCGCGGACCAGCCGGGGCGTGTCCTCGTAGGAGATCTCCAGCTCGTCGAGCATGCCGCGGACGAACGTGTGGTGTTCGGCGCACGCCTGGCACAGGTGGTCGGTGATCAGCGGGGCGTCGGCGATCAGCGCCTGCACCTCGGGGCGCTTGTCGTCGAGCACGCGCAGCGGGTTGATCTCGATCCGCGCGTGCGTCTCCGCGTCCAGGTCGAGCGCGCGCAGGAACTCCTGGAGCTTGGTCCGGTAGACCGGACGGCACTCGCGGCAGCCGAGCGAGTTGAGCAGCAACCGGAAGTCGCGCAGGCCCAGCTTCGTGAAGCCCTCGGCGGCGAGCGCGATCATCTCGACGTCGACCAGCGGGTCGTCGCTGCCGATCGCCTCGGCACCGACCTGGGTGAACTGGCGGGTGCGGCCCGCCTGGGGGCGCTCGTAGCGGTAGTACGAGCCGAAGTACCACAGCTTGACCGGCAGCCGGCCGGCGTACAGGTTGTGCTGGAGTACCGAGCGCATCACGGCCGCGGTGCCCTCGGGGCGCAGCGTCAGCGAGCGGCCGCCGCGGTCCTCGAAGGTGTACATCTCCTTGGTCACGATGTCGGTGGACTCGCCGACGCCGCGCAGGAAGAGGCCGGTCTCCTCGAAGGTGGGGGTCTCGATGTACTGGAAACCCGCGTCGCGCAGCTCCAGGCCGAACTGGATCCGGATCCGGTTGAACGTCTCCGAGTACGGCGGAAGCATGTCGAAGGTGCCCTTGGGGGCGTTGAAGGTACTCACGGTATGAAAATCCGTCACATTCCTCGGTGCGGTCCCGCGGGCGGCGTCAGCTCTTGCAGATAAGGGTTGCTCGCGCGCTCGCGGCCGATCGTCGTCTGGGGGCCGTGGCCGGACAGCACGACGGTCTCGTCCGGCAGGGGCAGACACACCCGGGACAGCGAGCGCAGCATCTGCGCGTGGTCGCCGCCGGGCAGGTCGGTGCGTCCGATGGAGCCGGCGAAGAGCAGGTCACCCGAGTACAGGATGGGCGGGATGTCCGCGCTTCCCTGGGTGCCGAACGCCACCGACCCCTGTGTATGGCCGGGCGCATGATGGACCGTCAGTTCGAGGCCGGCGAGGTCGAGCACGGCGCCGTCGGTGAGCAGGCGCACGTCCTCGGGTTCGGTGAAGGTCATCCCGCCGAACAGTTGTTGCCCCACGCCCAGCGACAGGCCCTTGGCCGGGTCGGAGAGCAGGTCGCGGTCGTCGGGGTGGATCCACGCGGGCACCTTGTGCTCGGCGCAGACCGGCACCACGGAGAACATGTGATCGATGTGCCCGTGGGTCAGTACGACGGCCACCGGGCGCAGCCGGTGTTCGCGGATGATGTCCTGTACGCCGTCGAAGGCGTCCTGCCCGGGGTCGACGATGACGCATTCCTCGCCGGCGGCAGGGGCGACCACGTAACAGTTGGTCTGGAAGGACCCTGCGGGGAACCCGGCGACGATCACGTTCGTCCTCTCGGTCTCGGGGTCTTCCGGCGGCGGGGCAAGCACGGAAGTATGCGGCGGACGTGGGAATCAGGTACGAGACTACCGGCGCGCGGGGGCGGATCGCGAACCGGTTCAGGGGGTGCGTGCCTAGACTGTGCGCGAGCTGCGGTCGGTTCCGGGCCTGTGGGATCACCGCAGGTCGGGGCCGGTGCACGGATCCCGTCACGGCCGCCGGTTTCCGGTTCCGGCGCCGGGAGCCCTCGCCCGCTGGTCGGGTGTCCCGGGTCGAGTCCATCCACATCGAGTCCGTTCGAATCCAGGAGAGCACGCGGTGGTCACCAAACAGCAGCGCCAGCGGCAGCTCGCGCGCGAGAAGTTCGAGCGCCAGCAGGAGCGACGCGGAACCGCGCAGGCACGTCGGCGCAGGCGCAACCAGGTCATCGCCGCGGTCGCCGCGGTGGTCGTCGTGGCCGGTGGCGGCGCCTGGCTCGCGGTGGCGGCGGGTGATGACGACGACAAGAAGACGACGAACGCGTCGGACACGCCGTCCACGCAGCCCTCGGCCCCGCAGTCGCCGGCTCCCGAGCCCAAGCCGAAGACGTGCGCGGCGCCGGCTCCGGGTGAACCGACCAAGGAGCAGTTCCCCACCGAGCCGGCGATGTCGATCGACACGAACGCGGCGTACACGATGACCCTCAAGACCACGTGTGGCGAGGTGAAGGTCGCGCTGGAGGCGAAGAAGGCGCCGCACACAGTGAACTCGTTCGCGTTCCTGGCGGGCAAGAAGTTCTTCGACCACACCAAGTGCCACCGGTTGACCACGGGTGGTCTGGCCGTGCTCCAGTGCGGCGACCCGACGGGCACCGGCACAGGTGGGCCCGGCTACAAGTTCGTGGACGAGAATCTGGGTACGGCGGGCCCGGACGGCTCGGCCGCCTACCCGGCGGGCACCGTGGCGATGGCGAACTCGGGCCCGGGCACCAACGGAAGCCAGTTCTTCCTGGTCACCGCGGACAGCAAGCTTCCGCCGAACTACACCCCGTTCGGCAAGGTCACGGCCGGGATGGACGTCCTGGCGAAGATCGCCGCCGCGGGCACCGAGGACGGCGGCTCGGACGGCGCGCCGCGCGAGAACGTCGTCCTCGACAGCGTGACCGTGGCCAAGTAGCAACCGACCGGACGCATGTTCCACGGCGACTCCCGGGGCACGGCCCGGCCCGTGCCCCGGGGTCCTGTGTAAAGTGCGCCGCATTCAGCATCGAAGGAGGCCGCTGTGAGCAGCGACCCGTGGGGCCGCGTGGACGAGCAGGGAAACGTCTTTGTCAAGACGGCGGACGGTGAGCGCTCCGTCGGTTCGTGGCAGGCGGGTTCCCCGGACGAGGCCCTGGCCTACTTCCGGCGCAAGTACGAGGGGCTCGCCGTCGAGGTGGAGTTGCTCGCGCGGCGGGTACGGACCACCGACCTCGCTCCCAAGGACGCCCACCACGCGATCGAGCGCCTGCGCGCGAGCATCGTCGACGCGAACGCGGTCGGCGATCTCGAATCGCTCGTCAAGCGCCTGGACGCGTTGGTGACCGTGGTGGACTCCAAGCGCGAGGAGCGCAAGGCAACCCGCGCCAAGGCGCAGGAGGAGGCGCAGGGCGCCAAGGAGCGGATCGTCGCGGAGGCCGAGCAGCTGGGCCAGAGCACCGATTGGCGGCCGGCCGGCGAGCGGCTGCGCGCGCTGGTGGACGCCTGGAAGGCCGTGCCGCGGCTGGACCGCAAGGCGGACGACGAGCTGTGGCACCGGTTCTCGCAGGCCCGGTCCAATTTCGCCAAGCGCCGCAAGGCGCACTTCGCGGAGCTGGACGGTCAGCGCGACAGTGCCAAGCGGGTCAAGGAGAAGCTGGTCGAGGCGGCCGAGGCGCTGTCCACGTCCACCGACTGGACCGACACCGCGGCGCGCTACCGCGATCTGATGAACGACTGGAAGGCCGCGGGCCGGGCCCAGCGCGATGTCGAGGAAGAGCTGTGGCAGCGCTTCCGGGCCGCGCAGGACGTGTTCTTCGCGGCCCGCAGCGAGGTGTTCGCCGAGCGCGACTCCGAGCAGCGGGAGAACCAGGCCGCGAAGGAGGTGCTGCTCGTGGAGGCCGAGACGATCGTGCCGGTGACCGACGTCAAGGCGGCGCGGGCGGCGCTGCGCTCGATCAACGATCGCTGGGAGGCCATCGGCCACGTCCCGCGCGACGCCCGGCCGAAAATGGAGGCCCGGCTGCAGAGCGTGGAGCGGGCGATCCGCGAGGCCGAGGAAGAGTTGTGGAAGCGCACCAACCCGGAGGCGCGGGCGCGGGCGCAGGCGGCGGTGGACCAGATCCAGGCGTCCATCGACAAGCTGACCCAGCAGGCGGAGAAGGCCCGGGCGGCCGGGAACGAGCGCAAGGTGCGCGAGGCCGAGGAGTCGATCGCGGCGCGCGCGGAGTGGCTGGCCGAGGCGAACAAGGCGCTGGAGGAGTTCTCCGGCTGAGCCGGAGAGGTGTTCCGGCTCGGCCTCTCCGGCTCGGTCGGGGAGCCGCGCGCGTGACGCGCGTACGCACACGCTCCCGCGTGCGCGCGGTCGCGAGGCGGACGATGTGACGGGGGAGCCGCCGCGTCCGCGCGGCGCCGCGACGAGGAACGGGCGGATCCGGGTATCGGCGAGTTGCCGACCCGGGTCCGCCCGTTTTCTCGTGTACGGCGTCGCGCGGAGGCCCGCGGCGTGCTCGGAGCGGCCCCGCGCCGGTGTTCGGACGCGGTCGGCGATCGGGTTCGTTCGTCGGCGTTCGATCCGTGTGCAATTTGCTCTATTGGGCCGCCGAACTCCTCCTGCATAATCGGCATCTTGATACGGGGGGATCACCGACGAACTTCGACGCCGGGGAGATCGGTGTCGGGATTCGGGATGAGGGGGAGTCCTTGATCAAGGTCCTGATTGCCGAGGACATGAAATTACTGCGCAGGGCGCTGGTGTCATTGTTGAGTCTGGAGCCGGACATCGACGTGGTCGCCGAAGTCGAGTCCGGTACCGACGTGGTGCCGCGCGCTCGCGCGGTGCGTCCGGACGTCGCGGTGCTGGACATCGGCCTGCCGGGTATCGACGGGATCGAGGCCGCCGCGGCGCTGCGCGTGGCGCTGCCGGAATGTCGCACGCTGATCCTCACCGGCATGAACGCGCCGGGCCATCTGCGCCGCGCCGCGGCGGCGAACGTGTCCGGGTTCCTGCTCAAGAACTCGGACCCGGATCGGTTCAGCGGCGCGATCCGCGAGATCGCCGCCGGTGGTCGGGTGATCGACGCCTCGGTGGCGCTGGCCGCGATCGACGGTGGTCCCTCGCGGTTGACCACCCGCGAATTGCAGGTGCTGCGCGCGGCGGCCGACGGCAATCGGGTCGCGGACATCGCCGACCAGATGTGGGTGTGCGCGGGCACCGTGCGCAACCACCTGAACTCGGTGGTGGCCAAGCTCAACGCGCGTAACCGGGTGGACGCGATTCGGATCGCCCGGGACGAGGGGTGGTTGTGACCCGTCGGGTCGCGTAGCGCGTTCGCGCCTCAGCCGGCGACGGGAGTTCGGGCCGGCTCGCACGGTTCCCCGGTGGGGTCGGGGACCGTGCCGGCGTCGGGGACCGCGGTGGGGTCGGCGACCGCGGCGAGGTCGGGAAGCGCGGTGGCCTCGGCGAACACGGCGGGGTCGGGGAGCACCGCGAGGTCGGCGGGCACCGCGAGGTCCGGGGGCACCGCACGGTCGGCGGCCGCCGCGGGATCCGGAGCCAGTGGAACCAGCGCGACCAGACGGAACCAGCCGTCGCCGTCGGTACCCACGTCCAACCGCCCGCCGATGCCCTCGACCCGCGCGGCCAGGCTGGCCAGCCCGGTACCGCCCTGACGATCCGCGCCGGTTCCCCGGGGGCGGACGACGCAGGCCCCGTCGTTGCCCACCCCGAACCGGACGAATTCTCCGTCGCGTTCGGCGCTGATCACGCACTGGGTGGCCGAACTGTGCCGCATCATGTTGGCGAGCCCCTCGCGCAACACGGTGGCCAGCACCGTCTCGGTGGCCCCGTTCAGTGCCTCGACGCCGATCCGGGTGGTGGCCCGCACCCCGATCGAGGCGAGCAGCGACTCGGCCGCGGCCACCTCGGCGACCAGCGACATCCCCCGGTAGCGGTGCACCACTTCGCGCATGTCGGTGGCGGCCTGCTGGGTGATGGTCACGATCTCCGCGAGCTCGGTGCGCGCCTGCTCGACGTCGTGCGTGAGCAGGCGCGCGGCCAGCGAGGTCTTGACCCCGATGGTGGCCAGGCTGTAGCCGAGCAGATCGTGCAGGTCGCGGGCGAACCGGTGCTGCTCGCGCACGATCGCCTGCCGGGCCAACTCCAGTCGGGACCGGTGCATTTCCGCGAGCAGTTCGGTGATGCGCATCAGCGCGTACAGCACGAGCCCGGTCGAGGTGCTCGCCACCACCGCGTAGGGCACGTCGTCGTAGTCGTCGGCCAGGTGAAACGTCATCACCCCGGTGGCGATCATCAGCGTGCCGAACGCCCACCAGGCGCGCTTCTGCGGCAGGAACAGCAGCAGCGAGCCCGCCAGGAATCCGGGCGCGGCGGTCCAGGCCCCCGGGCAAGCGAACGAGGGAATCAGCGCCAACACCGCCTGGCAGAGCAGGAGTCGGTGGCCGGGGCGGGGTAACCACCGCAGCCGGCCGGGCAGGGAATGCGCGCATTGGATCACCGCGACCGCGGTGACCGCGACCAGTGCGGCGGCCATTCGCCAGGCCGCGACCGGGAATGTGATCAACGACAGCACCGAAGCCGCGTGACAACTCAGGAGAACCACCACCGTGATCACGGTGGGAATGCGAAGAGCGCGGGAGTCCACGGAGTTCACCGGAACCTGAGCGGCGTGAGGCAAGAGACGGCCCTCTTCGATCGCGACTGCTGCATGGTGATGGCGACTGCTGGAAGAAGTTCCGGGACCCGATTCCGGGCCCATCCGCCGATGCTACAACGCGGGAATCCGCGGATGTCCCCGTGCGGAGAGACCGGGAAAGATGCGGAAAGCGGATATGGATCATGTGTTTCGCATGGGTACCCCGCCCGGAACACACGCCCGGCGTGGTGGACCGACACTGGCCGCCGTCCTAAACGGCTGTGAAGCTGAGGGCAATGCGCGAACACGACCGAACGGAGGCCCACCGGTGGGGGAATCACCCGAGGGAATACTCGGGAGCCTGCGCGAGCAGTGGAATCAAAACGGCTATATTCACATCAGAAAGGCGCTTTCCGCCGCCGACGTGGAACGCGCCTTGGCGGGCGTCGACTTCGCGGTCCGGCAACAGGACCTGGTGCGCACCGCGCACATCAGCTATCGCAACGACCAGGAACATTCGGTACGGGTGCGCAACGCCGCCGCGGCGAGCCCGGCGCTGCTGGAACTGGTCGACCATCCCAACGTGTTGCCGACCCTGGTCGAACTGCTCGGGCCGGATCTGCACGTGCTGGGCAGCGAGGCGTTCGTCCGCGAGGGCGGCGACGCGCCGTTGGAGGGCTGGCACACCGACGGCGGCGCTTCGCTGATGGGGATCGTGCTGGATCCGGCGAGCCGGGCACTGCAACTGAAGGTGCAGTACTTCCTCACCGACGTCAGTCGGCCCGACTCGGGGAACTTCACCGTCATTCCCGGTAGTCACCGCATCCGCCCGGAGCGGCTGGACGACGACTGCTACCTGCCCGAGCCCAACGACTACTGGCGGCGCGGCGAGATGCCGCCGAACGCGGTGCAGATCCTGGCCGAGCCCGGCGACGCGGTGGTCTTCCCGTACAACC
Organism: Embleya sp. NPDC127516; assembly: GCF_044765325.1. Taxonomy (NCBI): domain Bacteria; kingdom Bacillati; phylum Actinomycetota; class Actinomycetes; order Kitasatosporales; family Streptomycetaceae; genus Embleya; species Embleya sp. NPDC127516. Next base: position 138,688 of record NZ_JBIWJT010000018.1, read on the forward strand.
TGTGGCACGCGGTGGCGCCGAACTCCGCTGGCAGGACCCGCCGTTCGGTGATCATCCGGTACGGGCACCTGTGGTGCCGACCGCTCGACTTCCACCGCATGCCCGCCGAGGTGGTGGCCTCGATGACCGAACGTCAGCGGCTGATGTTCGGCGAACTCGGCGACGAGGCGCATCCCACCGACTTCTACAAGCTCGTCATGCGATGAGGCCGGTTCGCGCCCGGAGCACCCGCCGGCCCGACCCGCCCGGCTCCTCCCCCGCCCCCTGCCCGACCCTTCGAACCGGATAGGAGATCGTCAGTGCTCAGGACTGCTCTCGCAGCGCCGTTCCGGGCGGTTCTCGATCAACACGACCTGGTGCGCGTCGCCGGCGCGCACGACGCGCTGGGCGCGGTGTTGGCCCAGGAGGCCGGCTTCCAGGCCGTGTGGTCCTCCAGTCTGGAGGTGTCCGCGGCCCGGTGCCTGCCGGACGCCAGTCTGCTCGGGATGACCGAGTACCTCGAAGCCGCCGTCAACATGCAAAAGGCGCTGTCCATCCCGGTGGTCGCCGATTGCGACACCGGGTACGGCAACAATCTCAACATCGCGCACATGGTGCACGAGTACGAGGCCGGCGGCATCACGGCGGTGTGTGTCGAGGACAAGATGTTCCCGAAGATCAACAGCTTTGCCGCCGTCGATCACACGCTGCTCGACATCAACACCTTCGCGCGCAAGATCGAGGTGGCCAAGAACGCCCAGCAGACCCCGGACTTCTTCCTGATCGCCCGGACCGAGGCGTTGATCAGCGGACTCGACGTGGACGAGGCGCTCAAGCGCTGCTCGGCCTACGCCGACGCGGGCGCGGACGCGGTGCTCGTGCACTCCAAGATCCGCACCAGTGAGCAGATCACCCGTTTCCTGGACGGCTGGAGCGGCGCGGTGCCGGTCGTGGTGGTGCCCACCACCTACCCGGACTGGGACGCGAAGGCGGCCGCCGCGGCCGGCGTCTCGGTGGTCATCTACGCCAACCAGGGCCTGCGGGCCACGGTCAGTTCGCTGCGCGACACCTACGGCGCGATCTTCCGCGAGGGCAGCTCGGTCGAGGTGGAGGATCGGATCGCGAGTGTGCAGGAGGTGTTCCGGCTGCAACGGCTGGATGCGTGGAAGGCGTTGGACTGGTGATCGGGTCGGACGACTTCTGCGCCGCGCTGGCCGACTTCGGCGTGGAGTTGGTGACGGGCGTGCCGTGTTCGTACTTCTCCGCGCCCATCGCGCGGTTCACCCGCGAGGGCCGGTACGTGCCGGCCGCGAACGAGGGCGCGGCGCTGGCCATCGCGGCCGGGGCCGCGGTCGCCGGCACCCGGGTCGCGGTGGTGGCGCAGAACTCGGGGCTGGGCAACCTGATCAACCCGTTGACGTCGCTGCTGATGACCTACGACATCCCGGCGTTGGTGTTCACCAGTCTGCGCGGGTGGCCGGATCCGGCCGGAGACGAACCGCAGCACGCGGTGATGGGCGCGGCCACGCACGAGGTGTTGGACGCGATCGGGGTCGCCCACTGCACGTTGCGGCGCGGCACCGACGCGGTTGGGCTGCGCGCCCTGTTGGCCGAGGCCGGCAAGGAACTGGAGGCTGGGAACTGCGTGTTCGTGCTGGTGGAGAAGGGCGCGGTGGAGGTGCCGGAGGGCGCGGCGGCGGACGGGTCCGCCGAGGGGCCCACGCTCACCCGGGCCCGGGCGCTGCGCGCGATCACCGCCCACACGCGGGGAATCGCGGTGGTCGCCACCACCGGGTACACCTCGCGCGAGTTGTTCGCGGCGGGTGACGCGCCGACGCACTTCTACATGCAGGGCTCGATGGGGCACGCGTCGGCCTTCGCGCTGGGTCTGGCGCTGCGTCCGCCGGGTACCGAGGTGGTGCTGCTCGACGGCGACGGCGCGGCTCTGATGCACCTGGGCACGATGTCCACGATCGGCGCGGCGGCTCCACCGGGGCTGATCCACGTGGTGTTGGACAACGGCGTGTACGAGTCGACGGGTGCGCAGGCCACCACGTCCGCCGGCACCGACTTCGCGGCGATCGCGCGGGCGACGGGGTACGCGTCGGCGGTGGTGTGCGCCGACGGCGCGCGGATCGACGCCGCGATGGCCGCCGCGCGGGCGGCTCCGGGGCCGCATCTGCTGGTCGTGCCGATCGGCCGGATGGCGGGTCCGGCACCGCGCCGGGCGACCTCCTCGATCGGCGCGCGGGACATCCACCACCGGCTCACCGCCGCGTTGGGCGCCGGGCCGCCGTGGGCGGATCACGCCGATCGGCGGTGATACCTTGAGGCCCATGGGTCGCCCGCGCACTATCGACCGCTCCGCCATTCTTCGGGTGAGTCTCGAACTGGCCGACGAGCAGGGGCTGCAGGCCGTGACCCTTCAGGCGGTGGCCCGCCGGCTCGGCGTGACGGCGATGTCGCTCTACGGGCACATCGCGAACAAGGCGGCCCTGCTCGACGGCATCGTCGAGGAGTTGCTCTCCGAGTTCCCATTGCCGGACGCCGAACTGCCGTGGGACGAACGACTGGCCCGGATCGGGCGGGCGGCCCGGGATTCCGCCCGGCGCCATCCCGACGTGTTCCCGCTGCTGCTGACCCGCTCGGCGGCCACCCCGGGCGCGCATCGGGTGCGGCAGGCGGTGTTCGCCGCGCTGTTGGACGCGGGCCTGTCGATCACCGAGGTCAATCGGGCCGAGCGGCTGTTGAGCACGATGGTGGTCGGGTTCGCCACGAGTGAGGTCAGCGGTCGGTTCGGGCAGTCGGCGGCGGACATCGAGGCGGACTACGCCTACCTGGAGGACACCCTCCGCAAGCTGATCACCTCGACCACCGCGCCGGGCGTGGTGCCGGAGGTCGGCGACACCACCGGCTGATCCCGGCCGGGGTCCGAACGGGTCGAATCTTTTCCCTTGCCTTTCCGGTGGGTGGATTCCGCCTGCCCGCATGCCATGGAAGTCCCGCCTCGAATATCGACCGGATATCGCCGAAGCGGCGTTGACACCATGGTGCGTACAGTTATTCTATACGCCATATAGTTATCCTTCGCGTAAGGATATGGGGGTGCTGGATCGTGCACCAGGAATGTTGGCGTGACGGCCGTATGACCGAACTCGACGAAGTTCGGTTGTCCATTGATTCGGCCGCGTTGCGCTATGCGCAAGTGGTATTCGACGGGTGTGCCGCGGTGGCCGATTCCACCGGGACCGAACTGCGCATTCTCGACCTGGGCGCGCACCTCTCGCGTTTTCGCCGTTCCTGCGAGGGCCTGGGTTTCGCGCTGTCCTGGTCGGCGCGCGAGTTGACCGACGCGGTCGTCGAGGTGACCCGGCGCCACGACGGGCGCGGCGCGGTGGGCATCCGGCTGTTCGCCTACGCGGAGGGCGAGGGCTTTCTGGACGACGAACCGCCGGGGGTCTGCGTCTTCCTGCGCCCCCTGGACGGCTACGCACCGAACCGACCACTGACCCTGGCCACCACCGGCGAACCCCGGCCCGCACACACCGACCTGCCGCGCTGGGTCAAGGCGACGGCGCACTACGCCGGGGCCCGGCGCGCGGTGCTGCGGGCCCGCCGGGCCGGCCACGACGACGTGCTCTTTCGCAACGAGGCGGGCCGGATCACCGAGACCTCGCGGGCCAGCCTGCTCGTCCTGGCCGGTGACCGGTTGATCTCGCCGCCGGTCGAGGAGGGCGTACTCCCGGGCGTCACACGGGAGTTGCTGGGCATGGTGGCCAAGGGCGCGCTGGGCCTGACCCCCGAACACCGGCCGCTGGAGCCGGCCGAGGTGATCGGCGCCGACGGCGTGGTGTTGTGCAGTTCCTCGCTGGGCGCCGCCGTCGTCGGCGCGATCGACGAGCACCCCCTGCCGCACGGCGCCGCCGGCGCCCTGGTCGCGGCCTTCGACCGGGCCGCCCGAGGAGGGACCGCGCACCTGGACGACGTGGTCACCTCGGTACGGCTCCTGAGCACGGGAAGACGATGAGCGGCCACCCCGAACTGGACGCGACGGCAGCCCGGTTGCGTCTGGAGACGATGCGGATGATCGCGGCGGCCGGCGCCGGCCACCCCGGCAGCTCACTGTCCGCGATCGAGATCCTGACCGTGCTCCACTACCACACCATGCGCCACCGACCGGCCGATCCCACCTGGGCCGAGCGGGACCGGTTCGTGCTCTCCAAGGGGCACGCGGCACCCGCGCTGTACGCGGTGCTGATCGACCTGGGCATACTCCCGCGCGCGTCGGCCGGCACGCTGCGCGCGCTCGGCTCGCCGCTCCAGGGCCACCCCGATCCACGCACGCGCGGCATCGAGGTCGGCTCCGGCTCACTCGGTCAAGCCTTCTCGGTCGCCGTGGGAATGGCCCTGGGCCTGGCCAAACGCGAAGTCGGCGCCCGGGTGTTCGCCCTGCTGGGCGACGGCGAGTGCCAGGAGGGCCAGGTGTGGGAGGCGGCGATGTGCGCGGCACAACTGGGACTGGCCGGCCTGACCGTGATCGTGGACGCCAACGGCATCCAACACGACGGCCGCACGCGCGACATCATGGGCGCCGCTCCGCTCACCGCCAAGTGGCGCGCCTTCGGCTGGGAGGTCGTCGAGGTCGACGGCCACGACTGCGCCGCGCTGATCACCGCGCTGGCACCGGCGCCCCGCCCGCGCGCGGTGATCGCGCGCACCGTCAAGGGACGCGGCGTCTCGTTCATGGAGGACGACCCGAACTGGCACTCGGTCGCCGATCCGGGCCGATTGGCCGAGGCAGTCGAGGAGTTGAGTCATGCGTGACACGTTCGGCGAGGCGTTGCTGCGCGCCTGCGAGGCGGACGAGCGGCTGTTCGTCCTGGACGGGGACTGCTCGCACTCCACCCGCAGCGGCCGGGTCGCCGACCGGCTGCCCGGCTCGTTCCTGAACACCGGCATCGCCGAGCAGAACATGATGGGCATGGCGGCCGGCCTCGCGCTGGCCGGCTTCCGCCCGGTCGTCTCCGGGTTCGCCTCGATCCTGGTCGGGCGCGCGGCGGAGCAGATCCTGCTCTCGATCGGCTGGCCCGGGCTGCCGGTGACCATCGCGGGCCACTACGCGGGCATGTCCGGCTCGCTGGAGGGCGCCCCGCACCACGCGATCACCGACCTGGGTTTCATGCGCTCGGTGCCCGGGATGAACGTATGGGTGCCCGCCGACGACGCGGACGCGCGGGTGCTGGGCGGCGAGGTGCTCGCCGGGATCGGCCCGGCCGGCGCACCGCCGCTCCCGGGTCCGAACTACATCCGGCTGTGCCGCAACCCGGTGCCGCCGGTGGCCGGTGGGCCACGCGGGCCGGGCGACCTGCGGGTGTGGGATCACCCGGACCCGGAGGTGGTGTTCGTGGCCTGCGGGGTGGCCGTGCCCGAGTGCGTCGCCGCCGCGGGGCTGCTGGCCGAGCGCGGAGTCCCGGCCCGGGTGCTCGGGGCGCTGCGGATCAAGCCCTTCCCCGACGCCGAGGTCTACGACCTGGTCCGCGCCTGCTCGCTCGTGGTGACGGTCGAGGAGCACACCACGGTCGGCGGTCTGGGCGGCGCGGTCGCCGAGCTGATCGCGGCGCGCGGCGGCCCGCGGGTGCTGCGTCTGGGCATCGCGGACACGTTCACCGAGACCGGGCCCTATCGGCAACTCCTGGACAAGTACGGGATCGAGGCGGCGGCGATCGCCGCCGCCACGCACGCCGCCCGGCACGCCGAGCCGGGCACGGGCGCGGCCGGACCGCGCGCCGAACTGTCGATGTCGACCAACACGTGGTGAAGGAGCGGACTGTGCGAGCGATACGCGAGGTCGGGGCCCGAGCGGTGTTCGACTCCAACGGCATTCCCGCGATCGAGGTGGAGATCCGCGCCGACGGCGGTGTCCGGGCGGCGGAGCTCGCGCCCCGGGGCTCGACCACCGGCGAGTTCGAGGCGTACGTCCTGGAGGACGCGGCGGCGCTGCCCGCGCTCGCCGCGGTGGCCCCGGCGCTGGCCTCGGTCGCCGACCTGGTGCGGCCGGCGCTGATCGGCCTGGACGTGTGCGATCAGCGCGCCGTGGACGCGGCCCTGCGCGCGGTGGACGGCGGCGCGTACTTCCGCCGGATCGGCGGCAACGTCGCGGTGGCCGCCTCGATGGCCGTCGCGCAGGCGGGCGCGACGGTCACCGGGCGCCCGCTGTACCGGCATCTCGCCGAGACCGCGCCCGCTCGGCTGCCGGTGCCGATGTTCAACGTCGCGGACGGCGCGGTGGGTTCGAACACGGTCTACACCGAGTTCCTGCTGCTGCCCACCACCGCGGAGCCGGCCGTGGCGCTCGAGCAGGGCGCCCGGGTGCGCGCGGCGCTGGCCGCCCGGCTCGCGAGCAAGGGGCACCGCTGCTCGGACAGCACCCAGGGCGGCTGGTCGGTGGACCTGGGCGGCTGCGAGGCGACCATGGAGATGATCGTCGCCGCCGCCGAGGACTGCGGACTGGCCGGCGGGCACGACTTCCACCTGGGCCTGGACCTGTCCGGCGCGGAGTTCGCCCACCCGCCGGGCTACGCCTTCCCGTGGCTGGAACGCCCCTTGTCGGTCGAGGAGTTGACCCGGCGCTATCTCGACTGGGTGGACCGGTATCCGCTGACCTTCCTGGAGGACCCCTTCGAGCCCGCCGACGAGGGGGCCTGGCGCGGGCTGCGCGAGCGGCTGGCGGGCCGGGCCGCGGTGGTCGGCGACGACCTGTTCGCATCCGCCGCCGAGCGCATCGACCGCGGCGTCGCGGCCGGGCTCGCCGACGGCGCGCTGATCAAGCCCAACCAGGTCGGCACCGTCACCCAGGCCCTGGACGCACTGGCCTGCGGAGCTCGACACAAGATCACCACCGTGGTCTCCCAGCGCAGTGGCGAGAGCGCGAGCGCCTTCATCACCCACCTCGCGGTCGCCGGCGGCGCGGCCTGGCTCAAGGCGGGTGGGCTCTCGCGCATGGACCGGGTCGCCAAGTTCAACGAACTCCTGCGCATCGCCGAGGAGTTCACTCCCACCAACGGGCCACGCGGGTGAGCGCCCCGGCACCCGCCGCCGGCGCCACCCGCCCGCGTCACGCACCATGGCGCACCGCGCTGATCACCGGTGCCACGGCGGGCATCGGTCTGGCCTTCGCGGACCTGCTCGCCCGGGACGGCACGCACCTCGTGCTCGTCGCGCGGGACGGCGACCGACTGGCCGACGTCGCCGACCGGCTGCGCGCGCGGCACCCGGTCGCGGTCACCACGATCGCCGCGGATCTGCGCACCGACGCGGGCCTGGCCCGGGTCGAGGACCGGCTGCGCGACGGTGAGGCGCCGATCGACCTGTTGGTGAACAACGCCGGGACGGGCACCCGCGGCGCGTTCCACACGCTGCCGGTGCAGGCCGAGTTGGACGTGGTCGCGCTGAGCGCGGTCGCGGTGGTCCGGTTGTGCCGCGCGGCGCTGGCCCCGATGGTCGAGCGCGGCTCGGGCTGGATCGTCAACGTCTCCTCGCTGGCCGGGTTCCAGCCCGACCCGCTCACCGCGACCTACGGCGCCGCCAAGGCCTTCAGCCTGAGTCTGAGCGAGGCGCTGTACGACGAGGTGCGCGGCTCCGGTGTGCGGGTGACCGCGCTGTGCCCCAGCTTCACCGCGACCGAGTTCCACCGTCGTGCCGGCATCGACGTCAGTCGGGTGCCCGCGCGGGCGTGGCTGCCCGCCGAGCGGGTGGCCCTGGCCGGGCTGCGCGCGGTCGAGCGCGGTCGACCGGTCTGCGTACCGGGCGCTCCGTATCGGCTGCTCGCCGCGCTGTCCACCGTCGCTCCGCGCCGGTTGGCCCGGTTCGGCTCGCGCGTATTCGCCGGGGCCCGGTGATGCCCGGCGTCGGAACGGCCGACCGGATCGGCGTGGACGCGGTCCGCGTGGCCCGCCTGGCCCGCGCCGGCCGCGCGGACGAGCTCGTGGCGCGCGCCGTGCTCGGTCCCCGGGAGTTGCGCTGGGCGCTGGCCCGGCCCGCTTCGCCGGTGCGGCTCGCGGCGGGTATCGCGCTCAAGGAGGCGGCGATCAAGTGCGCGGGCGGGCGCCGCGCCGGCTTCGCGTGGCACGACATCCGGATCGATCCGGTCCGGATGGGCCGCTGCGACTGCGGCGACCGCGCGGAGGCGCTCATCCGCGGCCTGTTCGCCGACCGGCCGAGGCCGGCCACGGTGCGCGCGCCCGGCGTACCCGCGTGTTGCCCGGCCGGGCGTGGCGCGAGCGCGGCGTGGGGCTGCGGCGAAGGACTCGTGGTCGCGGTGGTGCTCACCCGCGACCCGGTACCGAGCGAGGACATCGACACGGAAGGGAGCGCGGCGTGCTGACAGCGGCGCAGGCACAGGTCCTGGAGCGGGTACGGGAGCGGCAGACCCTGTGCCGCGAGATCAAGGAGGTGATCGTCGAGCGGCTGGACCTCGACCTGGATCCGGAGTGGCTCACCGACGACCAGGCGATCCTGGGACGCGGCCTGGAACTCGACAGCATCCACGTGATCGAGGTCGTGGTCGGTATCGAGTGGCAGTTCAAGGTGAACATCACCGACGACGAACTCGACCGGTTCGGCTCGGTCAACATGCTGGCCGACTTCATCGAGTCCCGCCGCGAGGACGCCTGATGCCCGGCCCCGGCGAACACGTGGCCGAGGTCGTGGTCGCGCCGGTCTCCTCGGTGGACGCCGGCGCCATGGCCGCGTGGATCAACGCCTTCCACTGGAACCCCGGACCGCTGGGCGGCGCACCGCTGTCGGCCGCCGACTACACCGCCTTCGTCACCGAGCGCGGCGCGGTGGAGACGTTCGTGGCGCTCGCACAGGGCCGTGTGGTCGGCTCACTCGCGCTGTACCCGGTCTCCGCGCTCAAGGCCGGACAGGGCTCGGTGGTGTGGATGGACACCTTCGCGATCGATCCGGGATTCCGGCTCGGCGCGGTGCCCATCCGGCTGTTCGTCGAGGCGTTCGCGTACTGCGTGGCGCACGGCTACGACCGGGTCGACTGCAACGCCTCGCCCGCGAACCCCTCGATGGTCGCGATCGTGCGCCCCGGCGGCTTCCGACAGGCCTCCACCGAGCCGTGCGGCGACGACCGGCTGGAATTCCGCTCCCACCTGCCGTACCTCTACCGCTTCGTCATCGAGGCCCTGGGCCTGGGCGCCCGGGTGGCGGAACTGGCGCGGGCCTGGACGGACTTCGGCTCCAGTCCGTGGGTGCCCGGGCGCGCCCCGCGCAACGCCGCCGAGGATGTGAGCGATTACCACGGAGCGCCGACGTTCCGGTACTCGATGGTCGGCTCGGGCGCGGAGAGCGTCTTCGTCGTCGACCTGGCCCACGACCGGGTCTGCGCGCTGAACTGGGACGGTCTGGACATCGACTTCCACCCGGCGGCACCCGCCCGCCGGGTGCCGGTCGGCGGCTCGGCCGCGTTCACCCACCGCATCGCCAACCGGGGCACCCGAGCGCTCACCCTCGTCCTGGAGGTGCGCCGGCCCGGCGACACCGCCCCGGCGTCGGTGCGTGAACTCACCCTGGCTCCGGGCGAGGTGGTCGAGGGCGAGACCGCGTTCGCACCCGAGCACCCCGGCGAGCAGGAGGTCGAACTGACCGTGCGCACCGACGTATCGCACGCCGGCCGGGCACATCCGGCCCGGCTGACCCTGCACAGTTGGGTGCGCGCGGTCGCCCCGGCGGTCGCCACTGACCCGCGCCCACCGCGCCGGGATCTGCCGTACCTGGACGAGCGGGACGACCGGTGGGTGCTGGGCAATCGTTGGTTGCGGTTGGCCGTGGATCGGGCAACCGGGACCTGCGAGATCGAGCCGACGCGCGAACGCGGACCCGCCATCCGGGAGTTGTGGCCGGATCTGGGCCCGCCTTTCCCGGCCGCGCTCAAGACCCCGCCGCGCCGCGACGTGCGCTGCGTGCGGGCGGACGTGGTCGACGGCCGGGCGGAACTCGCCTTGGAGGCGGCGGCGAACGTCTGGTGGCAGCGACACGGGACGGCGTACGCGGCGGCCCGGCCGGACCTGGGACTGGCCCGGGCCCGACTGCGCCGCACCCTGCTGCTGGGCGGCGACCAGGTCGTCGAGGTGTGCACCGAACTCATCGACGCGGAATCGGAGTTGCTGAGCGCGGTGGCGACCGGCGACTGTCTGCTGCGGGTGCATCCGTGGGCTCGCGGGCGGTCGTTGACGATGAGTGTGCCGTTGAGCGAGGGGGTGTTGCGCGCACCGGTGGTGTACGAGCGCTTCCCCTTCGGGATGCACTCGTTGGAGATGATGGGCTCGGCCGACCTGCCCCGCGATCCCGGCCGCTACCGGGAGCGGTGGACCGCGTTCACCGACGACGACGGGCGCAGTGTGGGTCTGGTCTGGGAGCGGGCCGCGCAACTGCGGTTCGGGTTGCAGTGGATGCCCTCGCTGCTGCTGGCCGCCGACCCGGGCGCCCCCGACGAAGGCGTGGCGCGCTTCCCCCGCTACGCCTTCTTCTGCGGTCCCGGGGACGAACGCGCGGTGCGCGAGGCATGGTCGGCGGTGACCGACCCCGCCGAGCAGGTACCGGTCACCGCCCGGCCGCCGCTCTCGGCCCCGGTCCCGGTACACATCGCGCTGGATCCGACCGCCGAGGTCGAGCCGGGCGCGGGCGCCGCGGACGGGCCGGGTGCCGTGCGGCTGCGCGGTCGGCTCACCGTGTTCTCCGCGCGGGCCCGACGCGGCCGGCTGACCGCGGCGGTCGGCGACGGGCCGGTCCGGACGCTGTTCGAGGGCGACGCGGACGGCGACGCCGAGCGGTCGTTCACCGGGCGGATCGAGCTGCCACCGGGCCCCGGGGGCCCGTTGCGGGTACGGCTCGCCTGGGTCGAGGAACTCGCCCGGCAGCGGGCCACGTGCGATGTGCTGCCCGTGGCGCGCGCGGCCGCTCCGGTGTCGGCGGTGGAGACCGGCGACGTATGGGTCCTGGGCAACGGCGAGTTGACCGCCCGGATCGCGCCCGACTTCGGCGGCGCCGTGGTCGGTCTGCGCCGAGACGGCGGCGGCGAGTTGTTGCGCTCGACCTATCCGCGCACCCGGCCGATGGGCATCGTGCCCAGGGCGCGCGGGGGCATCGGCGTGTCCACGGTCGCGCACCGCGCCGACCCCAACACCAGCGTCGCGCGAGAGGAGTTCGCGTGGACTCCGGTGCGCACCGCGACCACGGGTCTGCGCGCGGCCGGCCTGGACTGGGCCGGCATCCGACTCACCGGCGATCTGGACCTGGCCGGCTCGACCGTGGGTCTGGACATCGACTACCTGATGCCGGCGGGTGCTCCGCTGCTGATGGTGCTCACCCATCTACGCGACGACGCGGGCGTGTTCGGCCCGCCACCGGACATCTGCGTCGCGGTGCACGCGGCGCAGGACCCGCCGTGGTTCTTCCGGGGCCTGCGCGAGGGAGCCGAGTTCGAGTACCACCCCGCACCGCACGGGTCGAACCGGCCGATCGCCGGCTCCCCCGGCATCGGCGCCCTGGTCCCGGCCGCGGAGACCGGCCCGACCGGGCCCGGTCTGCTTCTGGCCGCCCCGCCGGGCGCCGAGGTGCTCGGCTTCCGGGACGGGGACGACTGGTCGGTGCGCGCGCTGGTCCGGGCCGGATCGCCTGCGGCGGGCGACGCGGTGACCGCGACGTGTCTCGCGGTCCTGGACGCGCCGCACCCGGTGCCCGCCGGGGTGCTCGCCACGATCGCCGAGGCGGTCCGGGCCGCCGCCGCCAAGGCCGGGTGAGCCGCCGCCCACGCGCCCGCACCTCCAGCGGGTCCTTGTGCCGAACCCCCCATGAGACGAGAGGACATCACTGTGCCGGCTACACCGATGCGGACCGTCACGATCGGGCACGCGGTAGTGCCCTGGACGTACGCCGACGACGAGCGCGAGTACCACGCGCTCCGGCACGAGGCCGCGATCTTCGAGTTGAACTCCACCGGTCTGATCGCGCTGCCGGCCACGGGGAGCGCCCAGGCGTTGCTGCGTACCCTCGTACCCAGCGACCTCAAGGCGGTGTTCCCGGGCCGGTCGGCGACCTCGTTGTTGCTGGACGCCGAGGGGCACCCGCTGGACACGATCACGGTGTACCGGTTGCGCGAACGCTGGCTGATCGAGACCGCGTTCGGCCGGGGTCCGGACACGCTCGCCCACTTGACCGCGGCCGCCGCGGAGGGCTCCGAGGGGATCGATCCGGTGGACGTGCGGCCGGAGTTCACCACCTTCGGCCTGGAGGGCCCCTACGCGTGGCGGGTGTTGCGCGCGTTGTTCGGTGACGGGGTGACCTCGGTCCCGCTGGGCAGCATCGTGCACCGCACATGGCGGGACGCGCCGGTGTTGATCGCGCGCAGCGGCTACACCGGGGAGTACGGCTACAAGGTGTTCGTGCCCCCGTCACTGGGCGCCGAGTTGTTCGACGCCGCGGTCGAGCGGTCCGCGGTGCCGGCGGGGTATCGCACCCTGGAAGCGGCCATGATCGAGGTGCGCCAGCCGCTCCCGCATCGCGAGGTCGGGCCCGAGGACACCGTGTCGGGCTGCGGCTACAACTGGCTGGTCGACCTGGACCAGCCCGACTTCGTCGGTCGCGACGCGGTGTTGGCCGAGTTCAAGACCGGGCCGGCCGTACGCACGGTCGGGCTGACCATGCCGCGCGGAGCGGAACCGCCCGAGCACGCCGAGGTGTCCGTCGCGGGACTGACCATCGGGCACCTCGTGCACCACACCGACAGCCCGGGCCTGGGGCGCACCCTCGCGCTGGCCCGGGTGAGCGCGGAGTGGGCGGCGTCCGGCTTCGACTGGGAAGTCGCCGGGACGCACGGCCCGATCCCGGCCCGCTCGGTGTCCTCGCCGTACCTGGTCCCGCTGAGCTGGTCCACATCGATCGCGTGAGAGGCGGCCCCATGGACCCCATGGACAAGGACACGGAATCCGCCGACGACCGCCCTCGCGGGGTAGGCGGCGATCGGCGCGTGGCCGTCACCGGACTGGGCCTGGTGTCCGGATTCGGCGTCGGCGTCAAGCCGTTCTGGGAATCGCTGCTGGCCGGCCGGACCGCGCTGAAGCCGCTTGGCTCGGTGCCCGGCTCGGTCGGCGAGTTGTACGTCACGCGTGTGGACGACCGCGCGCTCGCCGCCGCGACCGGCGGCGAGGCGGTCGAGCGCACCTCGGCGATGCTCGGCGCGGCGGTCGCCGAGGCGCTCGCCGACAGCGGACTCGCCGCGCCGGTCGAGGACGGCGCCCGGCACGGGCTGGGGATCGGCACCTGCCAGGGCATGTTCCACGCCGAGGGTGCCGAGTTGCCACTGCGCGCGGACCGGCACGTGGTGGACATGTACACCCGGCCCGCCGACCACGTCGCCCGCCGCTTCGGACTGCGCGGGCCGCAGGCGGTGATCTCCACCGCGTGCGCGTCGAGCACCACCGCGCTGGCCTGGTCGGCCGCGCAGATCCGGGACGGCCGGGCCGAGGTGATGGTCGCCGGCGGCGCCGAATCGTTGTGCCTGTTCGCCCTGGCCGGCTTCCACGGACTGCGCGCGACCAGTCCCAACCGCTGTGCCCCGTACACGGTTTCGGACGGAATGAGCATCGGCGAGGGAGCCGCGGTGCTGATCCTGGAGGAGTGGGAGCACGCGGTGCGGCGCGGCGCCACCGTGCTGGTCGAGTTCCTGGGCAGCGGGATGTCCGCGGACGCCTACCACCCCGTGGCGCCGGACCCCACCGCCCGGGGCGCGCTGGCCGCCGCGCGGCGCGCGTTGGCGGCGGGCGGTGTGGGCCCGGAGCGGGTCGACTACGTCAGCGGGCACGGCACCGGCACGGCGGGCAACGACGCGATGGAGAAGGAGGCGATGATCCTGTTGTTCGGCGACCGGGTGGGCTCGGTCCCGATCAGCAGCGTCAAGTCCGCGGTGGGACACACGCTCGGCGCCGCCGGGGCGATCGAGGCGGTCGCGTCGGTACTCGCGCTGCACGAGGGCGTGTTGCCGCCGACGGCGGGCGCGGGCGGGGTGCTCGACGACCGGATCGACATCGTTCCGGACGTGGGCCGGCCGGCCCGGGTGGAGGTGGTGCTGTCCAACAGCTACGCGTTCGGCGGCAACAACGCCTCGATCCTGCTCGCCTCCCCCGGCGCGGTACGCCCCCGGCCCCGACCGCGGCCGGCTCGGGACCGGGCGGTGATCACCGGCGTGGGGGCGGTCGGTCCGGGCGGGGTGGGCCACGCCGCGCTGCTGGCCGCGCTGGCCGGCGATCCGGTCCCGGCCTCGAGCACGGAACCGGTGCGACCGGAGGAGGTGTTGACCGCGCTGTGGCGCCGGATGGACGACTTCACCCGGCGGGCGGTGCTCGCCGCGTCGGAGGCGTTGCGCGAGGCGGGCATCGATCCGCGGGCCGACGACGGGGCGGCCGAGGAGGCCGCGCTGATGTTCGCCACGGCCGGTGGTCCGATGCGCAGCGTCGAGGAGTTCGGCCGGTCGTTGTCCGAACTGTTGGTGCCGGAGCGGCGATCCTCGTTCGCGCGGACCACGATGACCTCCGCGCCCGGGACGTTGGGCATCTGCCTGGGCCTGCGCGGGCCGACCATCACGTTCCTCTCCGGCGGTACGGCCGGTCTCCAGGCGCTCGACCACGCGTGCGGGGCGGTCGCGCGCGGGGAGGTGCCGTACGCCGTGGTGGTGGGCTGCGACGAGATCACCGACGCGGTCCTGGACGCGCAGACCAGGTGGTGGGGGCCGGGCCGGTGGGCGGACGGCGCGGTCGCGGTGGTCGTGGAGTCCGCCGCACGGGCTCGGGCGCGCGGGCGACGCGCACTGGCCGTGGTCGAGGGTACCGGGCAGGCCGGTGGCGCGGACTTCCGGGCCGGGCAGGCCGCGGATCCGACGGCGTTCGTGGCGGCGGCGACCCGGGCGCTGGCGGCGGCCGGGCGCGGGCCGCGCGAGATCGACTGGGTGCTGGCCGCCGGCGCACGACCCGACCGGGTCGAGGCCCGAGCGGAACTGCGCGCACTGGCACGGATGTTCCCGGACTCGACGCCGGTCGGGCGGACCCGGCCGCGGCTCGGCGAAACGATGGCCGCGGGCGGCTTGGTGGACGCGGTCGCGGCCATGGCGGCGATCCGCGGCGGGCTGCGGCTGCCCGTGGACGACGTGCGCGCCTCGTCGGCGGCCGGGTCGGCGCCGGTGCGTCGGGTGCTGATCGACACGGTCGGCTGCGGCGGGGTGATCGCGACGGTGCTCGGCGCGCCGGACGGCGGCGTGGCGGAGGGGCCGCGATGAGGGGTGCCGACGGGCGGGCGGTCGACGCGGACCGCCCGCCGGCACCGACGGCGGGTCCGGGGTATCCCCCCGGGCTCGCCGTCTCGTGTTTTCGCGACCGAGGCGGCTCCGGCGTGCTGGTGTTGCTGCCGTTGCCGAGCCGGTATCCCGAGGAGGTGCTGCCGGCCGACCCGCGGACGGTGTTCTCCGCGCGCGAGAGCCTGGATCTGGCGTGCGGGCCGGCGAGTCTGTCCTGGGCGGGCAAGTACGCCGCGAAGCTCGCGGTGATCGCGTTGCTGGGGCTGACCGAGCCGGTGTGGTCGGATGTCGAGATCCTGCCGGACCAGGCCGACTGCCGGGCGCCGGGCGGGCCGTGCCGGGCGCGGCATCGCCCGAGCGTGGTCCTCGGTGGCGCGGCCCGGACGGCGGCGGGCGGGGCCGGTGGCGCGCGGATCGCGGTCACCATCACGCACGAGACCACGGCCGCCGCCGCCCTGGTGGTGTGGGATCACCCGGCCGCCGCCCCGGTCCGGGATCAGCGCGACGCGCGTCGGCCCGCCCACGCGCCGGCCGCGAGCCCGGCGAGCGCGAACCCGGCCAGCACCGTGAGCGAGACCGAAAGGCCGTGTGGGGCCGAACCGTTGAGGGCCGATCGATAGGCGCTCATCGCCCAGTAGCCGGGGGTGAGCGGGCCCAGGTGCCGCATCCAACCGGGCAGCATCGCGGACGGCACCAGCGCGCCGGCCATGATCGTGGTGACCACGGCGGAGATGTCCCCGACGGCGCTCAGTTGGGCGGAGGTGCGCACCAGGGTGGACGCGCCGGTCCCCAGCGCCAGCACGCACAACGGCCACGCCACGCTCACCACCAGGACCAGCCACCACCCCCGGGCCGGCCGCAACCCGAACGCGGCGGCGGAGAAGCCGAACAGCAACAACTGCTGGACGAGCAGGAAGGCGAACATGGGCGCGGCCTTGCCCACCAGGATCTCGCCCAACCGGGCCGGACTGGCCCGGACCCGATCCCAGGTGTGCCACGTGGTGCGCTCGTCGAGCAGGCCGGCGCCCACCAGTTTCAGCACGAACAGCGAGAACATCACCGCCATGCCGGCGGTGGCCTGGGCGGTGCCGTCGGCCATGTCGTCGGGCATCGCGTCGGACAGGAGCACCATCATCGGCCGGATCACGCTGACCAGCACCATCGGAATGACGGTGAAGGCGATCAACGGGCCGGGGTCGCCGGCCATCAGGACGCACTGGTGCCGGGCGACCGCGGAGAACCGGCGAACACCGATGAGTTCAAGCGCCATTGCGGGTCAACAACTCCCGATACAGGTCGTCGAGGGTCGGCGCGTCCAGGGCGATCGAGCGCAGCCGTGCCGCGTGCTCCGGGTTGGCCGCGAGCAGCCGCGCGGCGGCGGCGGCCGGGTCGATCGCGGTGATCACCACGTCGTCGCCGTCGGCCCTGGTGTCGTCGTCGCGCAGGCCGTGCGGAAAGCACAGTCCGCCGCCGTCGGCGAAGGTCAGCGTGACCCGCCCGGGCAACGCGGCGAGCAGGTCGGCGCGCGCGCCCCGAGCGATCACCCGGCCGTGGTCGGCAACCGCCAATGTCGCGTCGAGTACCTCTAGTTCGGGCAGGTAGTGGGTGGTGTACACGACCGCGGCGCCTTGGTCGGCCATGCTTCGCACGGCGCGCAGGAGCAGTTCGCGGGTCACCGGGTCGGCGCCGACGGTCGGCTCGTCCAGCAGGAGTACGCGCGGTCGATGCAGCATCGCCGCGGCGGCGTGCAGCCTGCGCTGTTGGCCGCCGGAGAGGTCCTCGACCGGTCGGGGCAGGATCTCGGTCAGTCCGAGCGCCTCGGCGATCTCCTCGATCCGCTCGGCCAGCAACCTCCGTCCCAGGCCGTACAACCGGCCCGCGTACCGCAGGTTCTGCAGCGCGGTGGTCGGAAACAGCGCCAACTCCTGTGGGGCGATTCCCAGTTCGTGGGGCATTCGGCGTCTTGGGGTGACCGGCCGCCCATCGATGCGCACCTCCCCCGCGTCCACCCGAATCAACGCGGCCACCGCTCGCGCGAACGTCGTCTTCCCGGCCCCGTTGTGGCCCACCAGACCGACGATCTCCCCGGCCCCCACGTCGAGTTCGAACCCGTTCAGCGCGACGACCTCGCCATACCGCTTCCGCAGTCCCAGGACGCTCAGCATGCAGTAACTATATGACGTAAGGAAACTCCGGTCAACGACCCTCGCCCCACCGAACCGCGCCACCGAACAGGGCCACGACGCCCGGGGAAGGCGGCGCACCGTCGCGGCCCCGTCGGCGTCGGGTTCGTCGGCGACACGGCGGCACCGGCGGGGCGTACAGTTCCCGGCAGGTGTGGGCCGGAGGCGGGCGGTGAGCGTTGCCGCACCCGCCTTCGCAGGCATGTTCGGGTCATGAACAGGGGCCCCAGGCACGGTGGTTGGGGAACCCGCGAGCGATGGCTACGGGTTGCCTGCGGTTTCCGAGCCGAGGTGCTTTCCGGCCATCGGTCCATCATCATGTGACCCGCAATCACGACGGGTTCGGAACAGGTACGGGGGACCCACTGCCTCCGCCGCCCCGCCCGTCCCCTCGTGGGAGGGCCCCGATCGCGCCGTGCGCACCGTCACTCCCACCGGATCCGCGACCTCCACCGCCTCCGGCCCGCCCTCGATCGCGGCCCGCCCCGGCGAGAGCGCGACCGCGGTCGCCACCGCGGGCGGCGTGGCCGAGGGCGGCGTGTTGTTCGAACGGCAACCGGACGTGCCCGACGGCTACTGCGTCGGCCTGGGCTACAGCAGTACGTGGCGGGGCAGTTGCAGCCTGAGCGCGGGCGTCGTGTACTTCCACGGCGACGGCAACTACATCCAGGGTCAGAAGATGGTTCTGCTCGACCCGGGCCGGCCCAGCGACTTCCGGACCTGCCTGGGCGAGACCCGGCACGCGAACAACAACCAGCTCCCGCTCACCTACCTCGAGGTGGGCTCGGTGATCCGCACCAAGGACTTCGCGAACGGCCTGGTCGGCACGATCCGGATCAACGAGATCCCGTCCGACTCCGCCCCCGGCAAGTACCGGAAGATCTCGATGACCGTCTGGCGCGGCCCGCACCGCCGACCCGGGCACGCGAGCACACACCGTCGAACCGAGCATCCACCGCACGCCGCCGAACCGAACACCCCCGGCACGCGGGCAAACCGGGTTCACCACCGCACGAGGCGGCGCCGGGATCACTCCCGACGCCGCCTCGTGTACGCCGAGCCCGGCTGCGGGCCGGCAGGGCCCGGTCGACTACTGCTGGCGCCCGCTGGTCACCCGGTACGCGTCGAACACGCCCTCGACCCCGCGCACCGCCTTGAGCACGTGGCCCAGGTGCTTGGGGTCGCCCATCTCGAAGGTGAACCGGCTCACCGCGACCCGGTCCCGGGTCGTGGCCACCGACGCGGACAGGATGTTCACGTGCTGGTCGGACAGAACCCGGGTGATGTCCGACAACAACCGCGAACGATCCAGCGCCTGGACCTCTATGGCCACCAGGAACACCGAGGACGCGGTCGGCGCCCACTCGACGTCGACGATCCGCTCGGACTGCTGGGACAACGACTCGACGTTGCCGCAGTCCTGCCGGTGCACCGAGACGCCGTTGCCCCGGGTGACGAATCCGATGATCGGATCGCCCGGTACCGGCGTGCAGCAGCGGGACAGCTTGACCCAGATGTCGTCGACGCCCTTGACCACGACGCCGGGATTGCCGGTCGAGCGCGGCCGGCGCCGGGTGGTGGTCGGCCGGGTGGCCTCCGCGAGGTCCTCCGACGCGCCCTCCTCGCCGCCGAGCGACTCCACCAGGCGCTGCACGATGGTCTGCGCCGAGACGTGACCCTCGCCGATCGCCGCGTACAACGACGAGATGTCGGGGTAGCGCAGCTCGTGCGCGAGGGTGACCAGAGTGTCGCCGCCGCCGGACATCAGCCGCTGCAACGGCAGGCCCTGCTTGCGCATGGCCCGGGTCAGACCCTCCTTGCCCTGCTCGATCGCCTCCTCGCGGCGCTCCTTGGAGAACCACTGACGGATCTTGTTGCGCGCCCGGGGCGACTTGACGAAGCCGAGCCAGTCGTGACTGGGCGCCGCGGTCTCGCTCTTGGAGGTGAACACCTCGACCAGGTCGCCGTTGTCCAGCCGGCTCTCCAGCGGGACCAGCCGCCCGTTGACCCGGGCCCCGATGGTGCGATGCCCGACCTCGGTGTGCACCGCGTAGGCGAAGTCGACCGGGGTCGAGCCGGCCGGCAGCGCTATCACGTCGCCCTTGGGCGTGAAGACGAAGACCTCCTGGCTGGAGAGGTCGAAGCGCAGCGACTCCAGGAACTCGCCCGGATCCTCGGTCTCGCGCTGCCAGTCCAGCAGTTGCCGCAGCCAGGCCATGTCGTTGGCCGGGTTCTCGCCCTTGCGCGCGGGCTTGGTGTCGGTCTTCGCGGCCCCCTTGGCCCCGACCGCCTCGGCCTTGTACTTCCAGTGCGCGGCGATGCCGTATTCGGCCCGGCGGTGCATGTCGAAGGTGCGGATCTGCAACTCGACCGGCTTGCCCTCGGGACCGATCACCGTGGTGTGCAGCGACTGGTACATGTTGAACTTGGGCATCGCGATGTAGTCCTTGAACCGCCCCGGGACCGGGTTCCAGCGCGCGTGGATGGTGCCCAGCGCCGCGTAGCAGTCCCGCACCGAGTCGACCAGGACCCGGATGCCCACCAGGTCGTAGATCTCGGTGAACTCGCGGCCGCGCACGATCATCTTCTGGTAGACCGAGTAGTAGTGCTTCGGCCGCCCGGTCACCGTGGCCTTGATCCGCGCCGAGCGCAGGTCGCCCTGCACCTGATCGGTCACCAGGGCCAGGTATTCGTCCCGCTTGGGCGCGCGCTCGGCGACCAGCCGCACGATCTCGTCGTACATCTTGGGGTAGAGGATGGCGAACGCCAGGTCCTCCAGCTCCCACTTGATCGTGTTCATCCCCAGCCGGTGCGCCAGCGGGGCGTAGATCTCCAGCGTCTCGCGGGCCTTGCGCTCCTGCTTCTCCCGCTTGAGGTAGCGCATCGTGCGCATGTTGTGCAGCCGGTCGGCGAGCTTGATCACCAGCACGCGCGGGTCCTTGGCCATCGCGATGACCATCTTGCGCACGGTCTCCGCCTGCGCGGCCTCGCCGAACTTGACCTTGTCCAGCTTGGTCACGCCGTCCACGAGCATCGCCACGGTGTCGCCGAAGTCGCGGCGCAGCGCGTCGAGCCCGTAGTCGGTGTCCTCGACGGTGTCGTGCAGCAGCCCGGCCATCAGCGTCGGCGGGTCCATCCCGAGCTCGGCCAGGATGGTGGCGACCGCGAGCGGGTGGGTGATGTACGGGTCGCCACTCTTGCGGCGCTGGCCGCGGTGCCAGCGCTCGGCGGTGGTGTACGCCCGCTCGATCTGGCGCAGGTCGGCCTTGGGGTCGTTGACCCGCACCACCCGCAGCAGCGGTTCCAGAACCGGGTTGTACACGCTGTTGCGCTGTACGCCCAGCCTGGCCAGGCGGGCGCGGACCCGGCTGGGGCCGTCCACCCGCAACGAGCGCGAGCGCTCGGTGCCGCTGCCCCGCGAGGCGCCTTCGGGGGGCGGCGCCGCCTTGGCGACCGGCCGCGGCCCCCTGGCCTCGGGCCCGGCGGCGCCGGCGGCCGGACCGCTGTGGCCGTCGCTGCCCCGGGGGCCGTCGGCGCTCTCCTCCGACGCGATGGCCTGAGCCTCGGCCGGCGCGTCGGCGCGGGTCTCGGCCGGCGCGCGCGTCTCGCCGGAAGCGGCGGCGGGCTGCTCGGCGGGCGCCTCGGCCGCAGCGCGGTCCGGCCCATCGGGCGCCTCGTCGGGGCGGGCACGGGCCGGAGCCTCCTCGGGGCCCCCGCCGCTCACCGGCGGATGGCCCGAGGGGCCCGGTGTGGCACGTGTGGCGTCGTCCGAGGGAGCCGCGTGTTCGACGGCATCCCCCGAGGACGACGCGACGGGCGCGACCTCGTCCGGCAAGGGAACTCCTCCCACAGATGACGGAAATTCCATCGTACTGACCCACGCCCTCACGACTCGGCCATCCGGAACGCCGGCCGCCGCGACGGCGAAGGCCGAAGGCTCCCCACCTGGGGCGCCTCCGGCCTCCGACGACACGCCTTTTGGCGGCATGTCACACGACGATGAACGACTCCAGCGTGCCTTCCGGCAGCACCGGGGCGAGCCGCGCCCGGCCGTTCAGGAAGCCGAGTTCGAGCAGCACCTCGACCCCCACCACCTCCGCGCCGGCCCGCTTCACCAGGTCGATCGTGGCCTCGACGGTCCCGCCGGTGGCGAGCACGTCGTCGATCACGAGCACCCGGTCACCGGGCTCGAACGCGTCCTGGTGCACCTCCAGGGTGGCCGAGCCGTACTCCAACTCGTAGGACTGCGCGTAGGTGGCGCACGGCAGCTTCCCCGCCTTGCGGACCGGGACGAACCCGGCCTGCGCGCGGTAGGCCACCGGTGCGGCCAGGATGAAGCCTCGGGCCTCGATTCCGACCACCTTGTCCACCCGGCCCCGACAACGCTCGGCCAGCGCGTCGACCAGGGCCGCGAACGCGACCGGATCGGCCAGCAGCGGCGAGATGTCCTTGAACACCACGCCCGGCTGCGGCCAGTCCGGCACGTCCCGGATCCGGCTCTCCAGCAGTTTGCGCAGGTCGTCGTCGGCCATCAACGCTTCCTCTTGCCGCCGGGACGGGTCCGCGCCCGGCCGCGCGAGGCGCCCGCACGGGGTGCTCCACCCTGCGCCGGCACGGTGTCGTCGTCCGATTCCGACTCCGGCTCCGCGCCCTCGTCCACGTTCGGGTGACCCTCGGCCTGGTCCGCGGGAATGCCCGAGACCTCGGCGGCCTTGGCCGCCTTCGCCTCGGACGCGCGGCGCTGAGCCACCTTCTTCGCGAGCTGTCGCATCTCCGGCGACCGCTCCTTGAGGTCGGCCAGGATCGGCGTGGCGATGAAGATCGAGGAGAACGCACCGGCGGCCAGACCCACGAACAGCGACAGCGCGATGTCCTTGAGCATGCCCGCGCCGAGCAGACCGCCACCGACGAACAGCAGCGACGCCACCGGCAGCAGCGCGACCACCGTGGTGTTGATCGAGCGCACCAGGGTCTGGTTCAGACCCGCGTTCGCCGCTTCGCTGTAGGTGAACTTGGTCTGTTTGGTGATGTTCTTGGCGTTCTCCTTGACCGTGTCGAACACCACCACGGTGTCGTACAAGGAGTAACCAAGAATGGTCAACAGACCGATCACCGTGCCCGGCGTCACCTCGAAGCCCACCAGCGCGTACACGCCGATGGTGATCACGATGTCGTGGATCAGCGCGACCAGCGCCGCCACGGCCATCCGCCACTCGAAGGCGAAGGTGAGGTAGATCACCACCAGGATCATGAAGATCACCAGGCCCTGAAGGGCCTTCTTGGAGATCTCCTTGCCCCAGCTGGGGCCGACCACCTGCGTGTTGACCTTGTCCGGCGCGACGTCGAGGTCCTTGGCGATGGCCGCCGCGACCTGCTTGGTCTTGTCGGCGTCCGATTCCGCGATCTGGATCCGCAGGCCGTCGCCGCCGACCTTCTGCACTATGGCGTCGGCGCCGTCGGTGAACGGCTCCACCGCCTTGCGGGCGTCGTTCTGCGAGGCGGTGGTGTGCTCGATCGTGTAGACCGAGCCGCCCTTGAACTCGATGCCCTGGTGCAGCCCGCGGCCGAGCAGACCGCCGACCGCGAGCAGCAGGATCAGCGCGGAGATCGAGTACCACAACTTCTTGCGACCGACGAAGTCGAACGAGACGTCGCCGTGGTGCAACCGGACGCCGATGTTCTTGAGGTCACCGAAGCGACTCATCACGCCTCCTTGACGCCGGCAGCGCGCCCGCGCGGGCGACGGCTGCGGTACGACTGGCGCTGATTGGCACCGAGCGCGACGGGATCGAGGCCGGACCACTTGTGGCCGTCCGCGAAGAACTTGCGCTTGGCGAGGATCGTCATGAGCGGCTTGGTGAACAGGAACACCACCACGACGTCGAGCAGCGTGGTCAGGCCGAGGGTGAACGCGAAGCCCTGGACCTTGCCGACCGAGACGACGTACAGCACGGCGGCGGCCAGGAACGACACCGCGTCGGACACCAGGATGGTGCGCCGGGCACGCGGCCACGCCTTCTCCACCGCGGGTCGCAACGTGCGACCCTCGCGGATCTCGTCCCGGATGCGTTCGAAGTACACGATGAACGAGTCCACCGTGATACCGATCGCGGCGATCGCGCCACACACCGCCGGCAGGTTGAGTGCGAAGCCGATACTTCGGCCCAGCAGACACATGATGGCGTAGGTGAGGGCCGCCGAGACCGCCAGACTCGCGATGCTCACCAGGCCGAGGCCCCGGTAGTAGAACAGCGAGTACAGGATGACCAGGACGATGCCGATCGCACCCGCGATCAGACCGCCCCGGAGCTGGTCACCGCCCAGCGACGCGGACACCGTGGTCACGTCGCTCTTGGTGAAGGACAGCGGGAGCGCGCCGTACTTGAGCACGTTCTCCAGGTCCTTGGCCGAGCTGCGGGTGAAGTTGCCCGAGATCACGGCGCTGCCGCCGGGGATCTCCGACTTCACCGACGGCGCGGAGACGACCACACCGTCCAGGTCGATGGCGAAGCGGTTGGTCGGGTACTTGCCCGCCGCCAGGTCACCGGTGATCTTGGTGAACTTGTTGGTGCCCGCGTCGGTGAACTTCAGCTCGACTTCCCAGCCGCCGACGCTGCCGTTCTGCGGAAGTTGCGCCTTGGACGAGTCCACGTCCGTGCCCGGGATCAGCACCGGGCCGAGGATGTACTTCTCCTGCTCGTCGCCCTGATCGCGGCTGCACGCCACGGTCGGCTGGTCCTCCGGGGCCGGAACCGGGCCGAGGCCGCGGTTCTCCGGGAGGGAGCAGTCCAGGTTCTCGTACTTCGCGCGCAGCTCGGGCGTGATGCCGTTCGCGTCGGCTCCGGCCGGCGGGGTGCTCGCCGGAGGCGTCGCGGGCGGCGTGCTCGCGGGCGGCGTGGACGGCGGCGGGGTCGGGGCGCCGGACGCGTCCTTCAGGTTCGGGATGACCCGACCCTGCGGCTTGCCCGACTCGGCCGCGGGCGGCGTGCTTGCCGGCGGGGCGCTCGCGGGCGGCGTCGACGGCGGCGTCAGCGGCAGCTTGGTACCACCCTGGGGGGTGATCTGCGCGGCCTCCAGAACGGGGCGGAAGAACAGCTTCGCGGTCTGGCCGACCTGCTCCGCCGTCTCCTTCTCGTTCTTGCCCTTGGGGATGCTGATGACGATGTTGCGATCGCCCTCGGTCTGCACCTCCGCCTCGGACACACCGAACGCGTTGACGCGCTGGCGGATGATCTCCACCGCGGTCTGCATGTTCGACTTGTTGACCGCGCCGTTACGGCCCTGGTCGGCCTTGGCGGTGAGCGTGACGCTGGTGCCGCCCGCGAGGTCGATGCCCAGACGTGGGGTCTTGTCCCCGGTCGAGAACATGATCGCGTACAACGCCACGATCACGACCCCGATGAAGGCAAGGACCCGTCCCGGGTGCCCTCGGGAACTCGATTTCGGTGCTGCCACCTTCGCCCAATCTCCCTCTCGATGCCGCCGCGGACGGGCTTGCGCCACGTCCGCCGGCACGGCACGGCGCCCGGCGGAACGCCGGGCGCTTTCGTATCCGGGGTGTCACCCCCGGTCACATGACTGTATTGCTCTGCGGTGGCCCTGGGACCACCGCACCCACCACGAGCCGAACTAGTCCTGCTTGTCGTTCTTGCGCAGCCGGTCGCCCGACTCGGACGCCTTGCTCGCGCCCTCGGTCTTGCCGACGTCCACGGTCTCGGTGTCCTCGGCCTCGGCGGCGTCGGGCTTCTTGTCGAGCTTGACGACGTCGTCGCCGGCCTCGGCGCCGTCTTCGTGCTCGTCGTCGGCCTCGTCGTCCTCGGGCTCGTCACCGGAGGACAGGACGGCGGCGATGGCGCTCTTGACGAAGCGGCAGTGCACGTCGGGCGCGACCTCAAGGATGACGGAATCGTCCTCGACCTCGGTCACCGTCGCGTACAGCCCCGCGATCGTGCGGACCTCGGCGCCCGGGACCAGCGAGTTCTGCGTTTCCATGGCCTGTCGCTGGCGTGCCTTCCCGGGCTTGATGATCAGGAAGTAGAACACCACGACGATGATTACTGGCAGGAGGAGGGTAAGCGGGTCCACGGCTTGAAACGATTCCTTCCCAAGGCCGCTCGGCGGCCCGGACGGTGACACTCGGCCGGCCACGGTGCGGCAGCCTCGGCGGAGTCTAGACGGGTACTTACTACAGGAACAACGACTACCGGCCGCGTGCGTTCCCGACGCGCACCGGCCTCACTCGGTTGCATCCTTACCGGTCACGGCCCCGTTGTCGAACAACACGCTCTGTTGTGTGCCGTGCTGCCCCGGCAGCGCGCCCCGCGGGGGGTTCAGGCCCAGATGCGTCCAGGCCTTGGCGGTGGCCACCCGACCACGCGGCGTGCGGGCCAGGAAGCCGCTGCGGACCAGGAACGGTTCGGCGACCTCCTCGACCGTCTCGGTCTCCTCGCCGACCGCCACGGCCAGCGTGGACAGGCCCACCGGACCGCCGCCGAACAGCGTGGTCAGCGCCTGCAGGACGGCCCGGTCCAGCCGGTCCAGGCCCAGCGCGTCCACCTCGTACACGTCCAGCGCGCGGGCGGCGATGTCCCGGTCGACCTTGCCGTTCGCCCGCACCTGCGCGTAGTCGCGGACTCGGCGCAGCAGCCGGTTGGCGATCCGGGGCGTGCCTCGCGAGCGGCCCGCGATCTCGGCCCCGCCCTCGGCGGACAGCTCGACGTCGAGCAATCTTGCCGATCGGGTCAGCACCCGTTCGAGTTCGGCGGGCGCGTAGAAGTCCATGTGGCCGGTGAAGCCGAACCGGTCGCGCAGCGGCGGCGGCAGCAGCCCGGCCCTGGTGGTCGCGCCCACCAGGGTGAACGGCGGCAGGTCGAGCGGGATCGCGGTGGCGCCGGGGCCCTTGCCGACGATGATGTCGACCCGGAAGTCCTCCATCGCCATGTACAACATCTCCTCGGCGGGCCGCGACATCCGGTGGATCTCGTCGAGGAAGAGCACCTCGCCCTCGGACAACGAGGACAGGATCGCGGCCAGGTCTCCGGCGTGCTGGATGGCCGGGCCGGAGGTGATCCGGATCGGCACGCCCATCTCGGCCGCGATGATCATCGACAGCGTGGTCTTGCCCAGCCCGGGCGGCCCGGACAACAACACGTGGTCGGCGGTGCCGCCGCGGCCCAGCGCCGCGGTCAGCACCAGGGACAACTGCTCGCGCACCCGCTCCTGGCCGATGAACTCGTCGAGGTTCTTCGGCCGCAGCGCGGCCTCGACGGCCTGGTCCTCACCGTCCGCCGCGGCGGTCACCAGGCGTTCGCCGTCCTGCGTCATCGTGTTCCGCCCATGGTCGTGTTCGTGCGGCCTGCGTTCATCCTGCCCGACCCGGGCGACACCGCGGTGTCACACCCGACCGCCGGTCGCCTCCGCCGGTTCACCGGCGGTTCAGGCCGCGCAGGGCCGCCTTGAGCAGCGCGCCGATGTCGGGCGTGGCGGCGGCCTCCGCCTCCGCGGTCACCGAGGCGACCGCGTCGTCCGCCTCGCGCGTCGCGTAGCCCAGGCCGACCAGGGCGGCGTGCAGTTGATCCCGCCACCCCGCGCTCACGGGCGCGCCGACGCCGAGCGCGGCACCGGTGCCGGTGGGCGCGCCGAGCTTGTCCTTGAGGTCCAGGAGCAGCTTCTGCGCGCCCTTGGGCCCGATCCCGGGCACGGCGGTGAGTGCCTTGGCGTCCTTGCCCGCGACGGCGGCCCGCAGCGCGTCCGGGCTGTACACCGCGAGCATCGCCAGGGCCAGCTTGGGCCCCACCCCGTTGGCGGTCTGCAACACCTCGAACGTGCGCTTCTCGTCGTCGTCGGCGAAGCCGAACAGGGTGAGCGAGTCCTCCCGCACCACCAGCGAGGTGGCCAGCCGGGCCGATTCGCCGACGCGCAGCGTGGCCAGTGTGGTGGGCGTGCACTGCACGGCCAGGCCGACCCCGCCGACCTCGACGACGGCGGTGTCCGGGCCGAGGCCGGCAACCGTTCCGGAGACGAACGCGATCACCTGAGTGCTCCTGCTTGGCTAGGGGTACGAGGGCCGGCTGTCGCGGGCCCGGCCGGGGAGGACGGCGGCCGGTCAGCGGCGGGTGCCGCGCGGCAACCGGCCGGCCGGGGTGCGGGCCGCGGCGACGGCCGCCGCGAGCCGGTCGGAGGCGCCGCCGCGCCAGATGTGGCAGATCGCCAACGCGACCGCGTCGGCGGCGTCGGCCGGTTTCGGTGGGCCGTCCAGGCGCAGGATACGGGTCACCATCGCGCCGATCTGGGCCTTGTCGGCACGCCCGCTGCCGGTGACCGCGGCCTTGACCTCGCTGGGCGTGTGCAGCGTCACCGGCAGGCCGCGCCGCGCGGCGCACACGATCGCGACGGCGGACGCCTGCGCGGTGCCCATCACGGTGCTCACGTTGTGCTGGCTGAACACCCGCTCGACCGCGACACAGTCCGGGCGGTGCCGGTCCAGCCACTCCTCGATGCCCCGCTCGATGCCCAACAACCGGGCGTCGATCGCGGCGTCGGCGGGGGTGCGCACCACGCCCGCCTCGACCATCCGCAGCGGCTTGCCGACCGCGCCGTCCACGACGCCGACGCCGCATCGGGTCAGACCGGGGTCGACCCCCAAGACCCGCATGCCGCGCCCCTCTCGTCCCGCGTCGTTTCGCCTTCGTGCGTTGGGCCGTTCGAGTCGAACACCACCCGATACGAACATCTGTTCGCCCTGGCAAACCCTAGTGCAGCGGCGCCGATCCCCTCGGTACCGCCACTCCGTGATCACTCGTTCGAGCGACACGTACGCTTGTCCCGGTCGATAACGCCCCGATGACAGCCCTGTGACGATCCTTCCCCAGGCGGCCCGGTCGCCGCGCGGGAGCCCGCACAGGCGACGCTAGGGTCGGTTGGAGACTGCCCCGCTCGCCGCCCGGAAGGTTTTCATGCCGTCGCCGTCCATGCCGGTCGCCGAGACCCCACCGGCCGTCGAGAAGGGTGCGACCAGGATGCCGGCGGTCCCCGACACCGCCTTCGTCGACGGTCTCCCCGAGCGCCTGCGACTGGGCGTCGTCGACTTCACGCACCGCGCGAAGACCTCCTTCCGACCGGCCCGCACGGCCGTGATCGGGTACCTGATCGCGCGCGCGATCAACCTCGTGGTGCTCGCCGTGATGGCGCTGGCCGCCGGGAAACCGTTCTGGTCCATGGTCGGCTCCTGGGACGGCGTCTGGTTCCGCGACATCGCGGACTTCGGCTACGTCGACAAGATCCCGGTGTCCCCGGCGGGCAAGCCGTACTGGAGCAACGTCGAGTTCTTCCCCGGCTATCCGTGGGCGGTCCGCCTCGTCGGCGACATCACCGGCCTGTCCGCGCTCAACGCCGGCATGGTCGTCACGCTGCTGGCCGGCGTGGTCGCGGCCTGGGGGCTGTACGCGCTCGGGCGCGAACTCACCGGCAGCCACCGGGTGGCCACCCTGTTCGCGGTGTTGTGGGGCGTCGCACCGGGCTCGATGGTGCTCACCATGGTCTACTCCGAGGCCCTGTTCGTGGCGTTCGCGTCCTGGGGCCTGCTGGCCGTGGTCCGTCGGCAGTGGACTTTGGCCTGTGTCCTGTGCCTGTTCGCCGGCCTGACGCGCAACACCGCGTTCGCCCTGGTCGCGACCCTGGGCGTGGCCACTCTGGCGATCGCGCTGCGGCGCCGCGAGGACGGCGCGCGAGTGGGATTGTTGGCCCCGGAGACCCGGCGCCCGGTGATCGCCACGCTGATCTCGCCGCTGGCGTGCGTGGGCTTCATCGGCTGGGTGGGCTGGCTGGCCGGTCGCCCCGACGGGTGGATCTGGATCCAGGACAAGGCCTTCAACCTGCGGATGGACTGGGGCATAAGCACCGTCCAGTGGATGAGCAAGTACCTCACCCACCTGGGCCGACCGATCTACGTGGTCTGCACGTTCGTGATCATCCTGTCCGTGGCGCTGATGATCTGGTCCTTCCGCGACCGGCGGATCCCCCTGCCGGTGCACGTGTACGGCGCCGTGGTGATGTTCCTGGCGCTGACCACGAGCAACGGCTGGTTCTTCCACTCCAAGCCGCGCTTCATGCTGCCGGCCTTCACCATCGCGCTGCCGCTGGCCCGACTGATGGCCAAGTGGCCGCGCGGCGTGGTGATCGCGGTGCTGGTCGCCGGGGCGGCGTTCTCCGGGTGGTACGTGAGCTTTCTGCTGTACGTGATAAACACCAACCCGTAGCGCTCGCGAAGATACCCGAACGCGCGTGGGGCCGGCGGCAGTTGCCGCCGGCCCCACGCGCGTTCGGGTATCTCGACCGAGCCGCCCTATTCGGCGTTGACCCGCTCCATGACCTCGTCCGAGACATCGAAGTTCGCCCAGACGTCCTGAACGTCGTCGCTGTCCTCCAACGCCTCGATCAGCCGGAAGATCTTGCGCGCGCCCTCTTCGTCCAGCGCGACCGAGACGCTGGGGATGAAGTTGGCGTCGGCCGAGTCGTAGTCGATCCCGGCGTCCACGAGCGCGGTCCGCACCGCGACCATGTCGGTCGCCTCGCTGACCACCTCGTAGGACTCGCCGAGGTCGTTGACCTCCTCGGCGCCGGCGTCGAGCACCGCGCCGAGCACGTCGTCCTCGCTCAGGTCGTTCTTCGGCACGATCACGACACCCTTGCGGGTGAACATGTACGACACCGAGCCGGGGTCGGCCATCGAGCCGCCGTTGCGCGTCATCGCGACCCGAACGTCCGACGCCGCGCGGTTGCGGTTGTCGGTGAGACACTCGATCAGCACCGCGACACCGTTCGGTCCGTACCCCTCGTACGTGATCGACTGGTAGTCGGCGCCGCCGGCCTCCGCACCGGAGCCGCGCTTGACCGCACGGTCGATGTTGTCGTTCGGGACCGAGGACTTCTTGGCCTTTTGAATGGCGTCGTAGAGCGTCGGGTTGCCGGCGATGTCACCGCCGCCGGTGCGCGCCGCCACCTCGACGTTCTTGATCAACTTGGCGAAGAGCTTTCCGCGCCTGGCGTCGATGACGGCCTTTTTGTGCTTGGTGGTCGCCCACTTCGAGTGGCCGGACATCCGCCTCTACTCCTTCGGGTCGCGGGTGCGCTGCACGGGCCTGTACAGGCTGGAAGATCCTACCGGCGCGAGCACTCAGAGCGTGGCACGGACCATGTCCACGAAGTACGCGTGCACCCGCCGGTCGGGGGTCAGCTCCGGGTGGAAGGACGTGGCGAGCAGGTTGCCCTGGCGCACCGCGACGATCCGGTCCGCGTACGGCTCGGCGGTCAGCCGGGCGAGCACCTCGACCTCGGCACCGACCGACTCGACCCACGGGGCGCGGATGAACACGCCGTGGATGGGGTCGCCGCCCGCCAGGCCCTCGAACGGGACGTCCGCCTCGAACGAGTCGTTCTGCCGACCGAACGCGTTGCGCCGCACGATCATGTCGATCCCGCCGACCGTCTCCTGGTCCTCGCGGCCGTCCAGGATCTTGTCGGCGAGCATGATCATGCCCGCGCACGAGCCGTAGACCGGCATGCCGTCCGCGACCCGCTCGCGCAGCGCCGGAAACAGCCCGAAGGACACCGCGAGCTTGGACATCGTGGTCGACTCGCCGCCGGGTATGACCAGCGCGTCGAGCTCGGCGAACTCCTCGACCTTGCGCACCGGACGCGCGATCGCGTCGAGTTCGGCCAGCGCGATGGCGTGTTCGCGGACGTCGCCCTGGAGGGCCAGGACACCGATGATGGGAGTGGTGGACACGTCAACCTCGTCCGGTCGTAGGTACCGAGCCGGGCCCGAACGCGGTCGCGTTCGGGCCCGGCACACAGCTTTCCGAGTGTTCGAGTGCTTCGAAGTCGTCGGCGGGGCGGGAACTACTACCAGCCGCGGCCGGCGTAGCGCTGCTCCGCCGGGAGGGTGTCGATGTTGATGCCGACCATCGCCTCGCCCAGACCGCGCGAGACCTTGGCGATCACGTCCGGGTCGTCGAAGTGCAGCGTCGCGTCCACGATCGCCTTGGCCCGCTTGGCCGGGTCGCCGGACTTGAAGATGCCGGAACCGACGAACACACCCTCGGCGCCGAGCTGCATCATCATCGACGCGTCGGCCGGGGTGGCGATGCCGCCCGCGGTGAACAGCACGACCGGGAGCTTGCCCGCCTCGGCCACCTCCTTGACCAGCGCGTACGGCGCCTGGAGGTTCTTGGCGGCGACGAACAGCTCGTCCTCGTCCAGCACGGAGAGCTGCTTGATGTCCTTGAGGATGGTGCGCATGTGCCGGGTGGCCTCGACCACGTTGCCGGTGCCGGCCTCGCCCTTGGAGCGGATCATCGCCGCGCCCTCGGTGATCCGGCGCAGCGCCTCGCCCAGGTTGGTCGCGCCACACACGAACGGGGTGGTGAACTTCCACTTGTTGATGTGGTTCGACTCGTCGGCCGGGGTCAGCACCTCGGACTCGTCGATGTAGTCCACGCCGAGCGACTGCAGGACCTGGGCCTCGGCGAAGTGGCCGATCCGGGCCTTGGCCATCACCGGGATGGACACGGCGCCGATGATGCCGTCGATCATGTCCGGGTCGGACATGCGCGCGACGCCGCCGTCCTTGCGGATGTCGGCCGGCACGCGCTCGAGCGCCATGACGGCGACCGCGCCCGCGTCCTCGGCGATCTTGGCCTGCTCGGCGTTGACGACGTCCATGATCACGCCGCCCTTGAGCTGCTCGGCCATGCCGCGCTTGACCAGGTCGGTGCCGGTCTGGGGGCTTGCGGGGGTGGTGGACACGGATGACCTCACACAGATGCGAACGACGACGGTTGGCTCCATCGTACGGGTGAGGTGGATCCTAATGTCATGCCACCCCGGCGAAATACCCGGGCCAATCTGTCCAGGGTGGCCTTTGCGTGGCTCCCGTCAGGACCCACCGGGCTGCAATGTGCGCGGCTCCTCGTCGTCCATCTCGAAGGTGACCGGGTACGGGGCATGGCCCGCCAGGCGCAGATAGCGCACCAATCGGTGTCGGCGCACCGCACGGGCGCCGCGGACCGCGTCGTTGTGGAAGCGCCGTGCCATCGGCACCCGGCGCACCGCGGTCTGCAACTCGGCGACCAGTTCCGCGCCGCCGGGCCGGGCCCGCAGGTCGTCCGCCTGGGCCGGGTCCTCGAACAGGATCCGCAGCGCGCGGGTCAGGTCGCTCTCCGCCACCTCGCGCTCCTCCTCGGCGGCGTTGCGCGCCTCGTGCGCGGCGCCGGCCAGCACGAGCGAGGAGGCCGGATCGAGCAGCCCGGACGTGGCGATCTCCTGCGCGACCGCGGAGCGCCGCAACAGCTGCGCGTCCAGCGCGGCCCGGCTCGAGTCCACCCGCGCGTGCAGGCGGTCGAGCCGCCCGGCGGTCCAGCTCAGATAGACACCGATCGCGAGCACCGCGAGCAGAATCCAGATGACAGTCATCACCCGGCGACCCTAGTACCGCCGGCCCGACCAGCCCGACAGCCCGGCCGGCATTCGCGGCCACCCGACCAACAACCGAACAGCCCGGCCGGCGCTTGAGGCCACCCGTCAACCCGACCATGCAACCCGACAGCCCGGCCGGCGCTTGAGGCCACCTTTCAGCCCGACCAAGCAACCGAACAGCCCGGCCGGCGCTTGAGGCCACCCGTCAACCCGACCAAGCGACCCGACAGCCCGGCCGGCGTTTGAGGCCACCCTTCAGCCCGGCCGGCGTTTGAGGCCAACCCAGCCCAGCCGGCGTTTGAGGCCAACCCAGCCCAGCCCGGCCTGCGCGTAAGGCCAAGGCCAACTACGCCGCGGGCGCCCCCGCGGTGACCGTCTCGTACACGCCCAGGATGTCCGTACCGACGGTCTCCCAGTCGTACCGCTGCACATGCTTGCGCCCGATCTCGCGCAACGCGTCCCTCCGCACCGGATCGCGCAACAGCGCAACCGCCGCGGCGGCGAGCGCCGAGGCGTCCTCCACCGCGAACAACTCCCCCGCCCGCCCGCCGTCGAGCACCTGTCGAAACGCGTCCAGGTCGCTCGCCAGCACCGGCGCGGACGCCGACATCGCCTCGACCAGGATGATCCCGAAGCTCTCGCCGCCGGTGTTGGGCGCCACGTACACGTCCACGCTGCGCAACAACCGCGCCTTGTCCAGGTCGCTGACCATGCCCAGGAAGGTGACCTGGCCGCGCAACGCCTCGGGCAGGTCCTCCACCGCCTCCTCGGCGTCGCCGCGCCCGGCCACCAGCAGTCGCACCCCCGGGAACGCCTCGACGATCCGCGGGAACGCCTCGATCAGCGTGGGCAGTCCCTTGCGCGGCTCGTCGATCCGGCCGATGAAACCGATCGTGGGCGCCTGCGCGGTGCCCTGCCACGCGGGCTCCACGGGGGCGTCGGCGAAGAAGCCGACGTCCACACCGTTGGGGATGACCACCGCGTCGCCGCCGAGATGCTCGACCAGCGTGCGCCGCGCGTACTCGCTGACCGCGATCCGCGCGCTGATCTTCTCCAGCGCGGGCTGCAGGATCGGGTAGGCCGCGATCATCGCGCGCGAGCGGGTGTTGGAGGTGTGGAAGGTGGCCACCACCGGTCCGGACGCGGCCCAGCACGCGAGCAACGACAGGCTGGGCGTCGCCGGTTCGTGGATGTGCAACACGTCGAAGTGGCCGTCGTGGATCCACCGGCGCACCCGCGCGGCGGACAGGAAGCCGAAGTTGAGCCGGGCCACCGAGCCGTTGTAGCGCACCGGTACGGCCCGCCCGGCCGGCACCACGTAGTCCGGCAGCGGGGTGTCGTCGTCCGCGGGGGCCAACACCGAGACCTCGTGCCCGCGCGCGATCAGGTTCGCCGCGAGGTCACGTACGTGGTACTGGACACCACCGGGCACATCCCACGAGTAGGGGCATACGACGCCGATCCTCACTTGGCCTCCCCGATCCGGGCGAGCCGGCCGGCATCCAGGTCGGCGAGCCACAGCGGCTGCAACATGTGCCAGTCCTGCGGGTCGCCGGCGACCCCACGGGCATAGGCGTCCGCGACCTGCTGGGTCATGGTCGCGATCTTCTCCCGGCGGGTGCCCTCGGCGGGCACCTCGATCTCCGGGTGCAGCGTGGCGCGCATGACCGCGCCCTTCCACGCGAGGGTGACCGGAATCAGCGCCGCGCCGGTCTGCACGGCGAGCGCGGCGGGCCCCGCCGCCATCCGGGTCGGCTCGCCGAAGAAACTCACCGGCACCCCGCCGGCGGTCAGGTCACGGTCGGACAGCAGGCACAACAGCCGGCCCTCTCGCAGCCGGCGCGCCAGTATGCCGAAGGTGTTGCCGTCGCCGCCGGTGAGCGGCAGCACCTCCATGCCCAGCGACTCGCGATAGTCCAGGAAGCGCTTGTACAGCGACTCCGGCTTCAGTCGTTCGGCGACGGTGGTGAACGGATAGCCCATGAGCGTGATCCACGCGCCGGCGTGGTCCCAGTTGCCCATGTGCGGCAGCGCGAAGATCACGCCCTTGCCGCGCGCGCTGCACTTGTCGAGCAGGGTCAGATCGCACTCCATCCGGGCCAGCACCGTCTCGCGGTCCCAGACCGGCAGGCGAAACGCCTCCTGGTAGTAGCGCAGATAGGACCGCATGCTCATCCGGGAGAGCGCGCGCACGCGCTCGGGCGTGGCCTCCGGGCCGAGCACCCGGCGCAGGTTGGCCTCCAACTGCAGGACGCCTTTGCCGCGCTTGCGCCAGACGGCGTCGGCGATCCGCCGGAAGATCGCCGTGGCGACCGGTTCGGGCAGGCGCTTGACCACGGACCAGCCCAGGGCGTACCCGGTGTCGGCCAGCCGCTGCCCGACTTCGGTCATCCCTTGTCACCTCCGGGCAGCGCGTTGTCGATCGCGGACGCCGAGCGGCGCACCGCGATCATCCTCTGGAAGACGGTGATCAGGCTGCCCACCGCGATGAACCACAGCGCGGCCTCCTGGATGTAGGGCACACCCAAACCGTCGAGACCGGTCGCCACCAGCGAGATGACCAGTCGCTCGGCGCGCTCGATCAGCCCCGAGACATCGCAGGCCAGGCCCAGGCTCTCGGCCCTGGCCTTGCAGTACGACACGACCTGGCCGGACCCGAGGCAGACGATCGCCAGAATGCACATGCGCAGGTTGTCGCCGTCGCCGGCGAACCAGATCGCCAGCGCGCCGAAGATCGCGGCGTCCGCGACCCGGTCCAGGGTGGAGTCGAGGAAGGCGCCCCACTTGGTCGAGCGGCCCAACTGACGTGCCATGTTGCCGTCGACCAGGTCGGAGAAGATGAACGCGGTGATCACGAGCGTGCCGGTGAGGAACCAGCCGATCGGGAAGAACACCAGCGCCGCGACGACCACCCCGAGGGTGCCGATCAGCGTCACCGTGTCCGGACTCACGTTGTGGCGCAGCAAAAAGCTCGCGAACGGGGTGAGCACACGCGTGAAGAAGGCACGAGCGTATTTGTTGAGCATCGCCTTCCCGAAGGATTGCCGGGGCGGCGGGGGATCCGAAGGACTCGACCCGCCTGGTGCGCCCATCGTACTGACGCGGTCGTGCCTCCCGAGCCCCCCGTCGTCCGGGCGTGCCGTACCCGGGCGCGCCGCGTTGGAGAACAGCCCGTACGGCGAGGACACTTGTACTCGGTCGGACGTCGGGGCAATGCTGCCGTTCAGGAATCGATTTGCGGACGTTGGCGTACCGACGACCGACAAGAGCCTGTCCGTCCGATCTCGGCGGACCCGTCGGGATCGACCGGACAGGCCCTGGCACCTGTGCGTCCGGAGACGTCGACGACGACCGCACGACATGGACAACCAGGAGGTGGCACATGGCGGACAAATCCGGAGCTAGCGCCGGAACCGTCGGCAGGGTAACCGCGCCGGCAAGCCCGGACTCGGTGCGCAACGTGGTGCTGGTGGGCCACACGGG
The DNA here is from genome assembly GCF_044765325.1 of Embleya sp. NPDC127516. Lineage (NCBI taxonomy): Bacteria > Bacillati > Actinomycetota > Actinomycetes > Kitasatosporales > Streptomycetaceae > Embleya > Embleya sp. NPDC127516. The sequence goes on from NZ_JBIWJT010000018.1 coordinate 175,162, forward strand.
GGCGGGCAAGACGACATTGGTGGAGTCCCTGCTCGTGGCGACCGGGACGATTCCCCGGGCCGGTCGCGTCGAGGACGGGACGACCGTGTCCGACTTCGAGGACATCGAACACCGCCAACACCGCTCGGTGGCGCTGTCGCTGTCCCCCGTCGAATTCGACGGCGTCAAGATCAACCTGCTCGACACCCCCGGCTACGCGGACTTCGTCGGCGACCTGCGCGCGGGCCTGCGCGCCGCGGACGCCGCGCTGTTCGTGGTCTCGGCCGCCGACGGCGTGGACGGCTCGACCCGGATGATCTGGGACGAGTGCGCCGCGGTCGGCATGCCGCGCGCGATCGTGATCACCAAACTCGACCAGGCGCGCGCCGACTTCGACGAGATGGTGCTGATCTGCCAACGGGTGTTCGGCGACCCCGACGCGGACACCGTGCTCCCGCTCTACCTGCCGCTGCACGGCGAGGACGAGAGCGTCGCGGGCCTGATGGGCCTGCTGACCCAGCGGGTGTACGACTACTCCTCCGGCACCCGCGAGACACTCGACCCGGACCCCGAGCACCTGCCGCTGATCGAGGACGCCCGCAACCGGCTGATCGAGGGCATCATCGCGGAGAGCGAGGACGAGTCCCTGATGGACCGTTACCTCTCCGGCGAGCAGATCGACGTGGACACGCTGATCACGGACCTGGAGACCGCGGTCGCGCGCGGCTCGTTCTACCCGGTGCTCGCGGTCGCGCCGAACGGACTGGGCACCATCGAACTCCTGGAAGGCATCGTCCGCGCCTGTCCGGCACCGCCCGAGCACGAGGTGCTGCCGGTGACCACCCCGGACGGCAAGCCGCACGACCCGCTGACCTGCGACCCCGAGGGCCCACTCGCGGCGGAGGTGGTCAAGACGACGTCCGACCCGTACGTGGGGCGGATCTCGCTGGTCCGGATCTTCTCCGGCACCCTGCGCCCGGACATGACCGTGCACGTCTCCGGCCACGGCATGGCCGACCGCGGCCACGAGGACCACGACCTGGACGAGCGGATCGGCGCGATGTCGATCCCGCTGGGCAAGCAGCAGCGTTCGCTCAACCGGGGCATCGCCGGCGACATCGTCGCGATCGCCAAGCTGACCCGGGCCGAGACCGGCGACACCATCTCGGACAAGGACGATCCGCTGCTGATGGAGCCGTGGATGATGCCCGACCCGCTGCTGCCGGTCGCCATCCGCGCGCACAGCAAGGCCGACGAGGACAAGCTCTCCCAGTCGCTCGCGCGCCTGGTCGCCGAGGACCCCACGCTGCGCCTGGAGCACAACACCGACACCCATCAACTGGTCCTGTGGTGCATGGGCGAGGCGCACGTCGAGGTGCTGCTCGACCGGCTGCGCAGCCGCTACGGGGTCGCGGTGGACGCCGTCACGCACAAGGTGTCGTTGCGCGAGACGTTCGCGGAGAAGGCCAGCGGACGCGGTCGGCATGTGAAACAGTCCGGCGGACACGGCCAGTTCGCGATCTGTGAGATCGACGTCGAGCCCCTGCCCGGCGGCTCCGGCTTCGAGTTCGTGGACAAGGTGTTCGGCGGCTCGGTGCCACGCAACTTCATCCCGTCGGTGGAGAAGGGCGTCCGGGCGCAGATGGAGAAGGGCGTCGCCGCCGGCTACCCGATGGTGGACCTGCGCGTGACGCTGACCGACGGCAAGGCGCACTCCGTCGACTCCTCCGACATGGCCTTCCAGATGGCGGGCGCGCTGGCGCTGCGCGAGGCCGCCGCGAGCACCCGGATCCACCTGCTGGAGCCGGTGTCCGAGGTGCGGGTCACCGTCTCCGACGAGTACGTCGGCGGCGTGCTCAGCGACCTGAGCTCGCGCCGCGGCCGGGTGGTGGGCACCGAACCGACCGGCTCGGGCCGCACCCTGATCCGCGCCGAGGTCCCCGAGATCGAGATCAGCCGCTACGCGATCGACCTGCGCTCGATCAGCCACGGCACGGGCCAGTTCGCCCGCGCCTACTGCCGGCACGACCCGATGCCCCCGCAACTCGCCGCGAAGGTCACCGCCGACACCGACGCCTAGACCCCACGAGCCGATCCGGTCCGGCGGCCGGGCACACCCCGTCGCGGCCGTCGGACCGGCTCGTGCGCCGCCGGATCGTCCCGTACGGGGATGCCGGGACGCTTCGGCGGCGCACTGGGGGAACCGTGCCGGTGGGGCGCGGTACGGATGGGGGGGTCGGCCGACCCGGGAGTGCGCCCGTCCAAAGGGTGTCGTGCCGCGTGGGGCGCGGGGCGAGCCGCTCGCCGGGCCCGGGGCCGGCCGCGCGGGTCGGCCGATCGTGCCCCGCCCGCTCAGGGGATCGGCAGCGCCCGGTCCAGCGCGACCAGCGACAGCAGCACGGTCGCCGACGTCCACGCCAGCGGGGCCACCGAGGCCGGCTTGCCGTGCGCGTCGACCTTCTCCGGCAACGATCCGGCCGCCGTGCGATGGTCGGCGAGCCAGTCGAGCCGGCTGCGCGCCCCGGCCCGATCCCCGCTCGCCGCGCTGAACAGCGCGAAGGACGCGGTCTCCGGGGTCCAGGCCGCGGTGGGATCGCCGCCCCAGCGCTCGCCCGGCAGGATCCCGCCGTTGGGCAGGGTCAACAATTCGGCGGATCGGCGGACGGCGCCGGTGACGCCGGCGTCCGCGCGGGCGAACGGCGGGCCCAGCCACGTCACCGCGGTGTCCGCGCCGCCCTCGGCCGACGCCGTGCGCGGATAGCCGTGCGGCCCGAATTCCTCGCGGACCGCACGATCGAGTCGCGTCGAGGCGCCCGTCCAGCGCTGCTCCTCGGCCCCGCTGCCGGTGCGCCGCGCCAGGTCGGCGGCCGCCCGCAGCCCCGCCGACAGCGGCGCGGCGGTGCCCAGGGTGACCTGGTCGGTGCGGGTCTCCCAGTAGTCCGAACCACGCGGCGGCAGCCCGTCCGCGCGCAACCGACCGGCCACCGCGTCACCGGCCCTGCGCACCGTCGGCCACAACTCGGCGAGCGCGGCCGCCGTCCCCTGGGCCCGGGGGTCCTGGTGGACGTACCAGAACCAGACCGCCCACGGCACCCAGCCGTTGCCGTCCAACTGCGCCGCCCGCTTGTCGCCGACCGGTCCCCCGTCCAGGCGGTAGCGCGCCTCCCAGGTGCCGTCGGCCCGTTGCAGCGCGGCCAGTCGGCGCAGCACCGCGAGCGCTTCCCGGTCGTGGCCGGTGACGGTGAAGGCCGCCGCGACCCACGCGGCGTCGCGCGGCCAGACGTACTTCCAGATCCCGAACCACGCCGCGGCGACCGAACCGTCGGGCTGGGTCAGTACCCGCATGTCCAGCAGCGCGCGCTCGGCCATCGCCCGGAAACGCGGGGTGTCGCCCGGGACGCTGCCCTGCGCGAGCCAGGCCCGCTCGGCGTCGGTGGGCGGTACCGGCGGCGCGTCGGTGGGCAGCGCGATCGGTCCCTCGGGGCCGGGTATGACGCCGCCGAGGAGCAGCGGCCGGGTCGTGGGCGGCGGGGGTGCCGCGCCGCCGACGGTGACGACGATGCCGATCGCCACCAGCAGACCGACCGCGGCGAGGCCGATCGAGCGGGCCCTGCCCGGGAAACGGAACCTGCCGAGGCCGCGGGCCTGGTCAGGGGAGGTATCGCCGTCGGCGGACCGAGCCTTGCTGCCCATGCGTGCCGTCTCCGCCCCCGGCCCCCTCGCCGCCTCGCCGGCGACCGGGCCGCTCCCCGTTCGGCTCAGTCTAGGCATGATCGGATCATCACTCGAACCGTCGTGCGGCCCGCGCCGAGCCCACCGCCCGGCCACTCCCCCACGACTCGGGCACCGGTGCGCGAACCGGGCGCGGCAACGATCGGGGCGACCACCCGCAGCGCCTTCGCCCACATCGCGCCCGCCTCGCCGTACGACCCGCGATCACCCGCCGTGGCGGCTGGAACGGATCACCTGAAAGTACGACGAGTCTACGAAGAGGGATCCAGGTCGGGCTCGGCGGCCGGGGTCAAACCGGTCGAACAGGTGAAATGCCGGCGATCCGCGACCAGCGCCCAGGCGGCCACGGCCAACCCGGCCACGGCGACGAGCACGTACGCGTTGCCCACGATCAATTGCCAACCGTGCAGGTCCAACTCGGCGCCGTCACCGAACGGCACCGTCCACACGATCCCGCTCGGCAGCACCCCGGACACCCGGGCGCGCTCCATCGGATAGGCCGCGGCGACCGCGAACACCGCCGCGAGCACACCCCAGGCCGGCCACGAGCGGGTACGCCGGACCCGGTCGGCGAGCACGATCACCAGCGGCAGCGCCCATACCCAGTGGTGCGTCCAGGAGATCGGCGACACCAGCAGCGCGGTCAGCGCGCAGAACCCCATCCCGGCCAGGGCCGCCCCGCGTCGCGCCGCCGCGACCGCGAGCGTCATGCCCACCGCCGCGACCAGGACCGCCAGCAGCGGCCACAACCATCCCGGCGGCGACTGCGCGCCGAACTGGCGGGTCACCGCGCCGTGCACGGACTGGTTGCCGGGGAACTGGGCCAGCCCGATCCGGGCGTCATCCAGGAACAACCCGCCCCAGTAGTCCGCGCATTCGCGCGGCAGCACCGCGAACGCCGCCGCGAAGGTACCGACGAACACCCCCAGCGCGGTCAGCCCCTCGCGCACGCGCCCGGTCAGCAGGAGGTACGGGATGAAGATCGCCGGGGTGAGCTTGAGCCCGGCCGCCAGACCGACGCCGACCCCGGCGAACCGCGCGCCGCGCGGGCGCGCGAAGTCGGCCAGCACCAGGACCAGCAGCAACAGGTTGATCTGCCCGAAGCGCAGGTTCTCCTGGACCGGCTCGGTCCACAACAGGGCGGCGGCGCTCAGCGCGGTCGCCCGTACCCGGTCGTCGCCGCGCAGGCCGAGGATCCCCCACGCGAGCCAGGTCGCCGTACCGAGCAACACCAGGTTGCCCACCACCCCGAGCACCTCGACCGCGCCCCACGGCAACCACGCCAGTGGCGTGAAGGTCAGCCCGGCCCACGGTGTGTAGGTGAACGGCAGCCGCCCCGGCCGGATCGTGTACAGCTCACCGTGGCCGGCCAGCACGTCCACCCCGCCCTGCCGATACACCTTCAGATCGCCCAGCCACCACATGTCGGCGGACCCGAAGGTGCCCAGCAGGAGATACGCGGTCAGCGAGCACGCGGCCACCGCGAGAGCCGCCCGGCGGGTCACCCTGCGGCGTTGACGGTGTCCGGCCGCAAGTGGGCCGGCATCGCGCACGCGGGAGTGCCGCCGGGCATGCGGTCACGGTTGTCCGCGACCAGGCGGTACACGCCGTGCGCGGCGATGCTCACCGGCTGCACGCGCAGCGCGGCACCGGCGAGGGCCCACGGGCCGCCGGCGTTCATGAACAGCTTGGCCACCGCGTGGTGTCCGCCGTAGACGGTGCCGATGGGGGTCACCCACAACACCTCGTGCTCGGCACGGTGCTGCTCGACCCCGAGCTCCTCCAACTCGGCGAACTGCCAGGCCACCACGTCGGCGTCGAACGGGATGTGTTTCTGCGCGAACTCCACCGACCGGGTACAAAAACCGCAGTCGCCGTCGTACACGAGAACCGGTCGTGCGCTCAAAGCTCTTCTCCTTGACAACAGCCGCTTGGATCCTGCCACCGGGCCCGGGCACGCCCACCGCGCCCGCGGCGGGTCCGCGCCCCCGGAACGCCGACCGCCCCGGTCAGTCGACCGGCCAGGCGGCGGCCAACATCTCGCGCGTGTCCGCGAGCAGTTGCGGCAGCACCTTGGTGTGCCCGACGACGGGCATGAAGTTGGTGTCGCCACCCCAGCGCGGCACCAGGTGCTGGTGCAGGTGCGCGGCGATCCCGGCCCCGGCGACGTGGCCCTGGTTCATCCCGATGTTGAACCCCTGCGCGCCGGACACCTTGCGCAGCGTGGCCATCGCGAGCTTGGTGAACCGGGCGAGTTCGATGGTCTCCGCGTCGTCCAGGTCGGTGTAGTCCGCGACGTGCCGATAGGGCACCACCATCAGGTGACCACCGTTGTACGGGTACAGGTTCAGCACCGCGTAGACCTGCTCGCCCCGCGCGACGACGAGCCCGTCGACATCGCTCAGCGCCGGAATCCGGCAGAACGGGCACCCGTCGTCGGGGGTCGGCCCCGACGGCTTGTTCTCACCCTTGATGTACGCCATCCGATGGGGAGTCCACAGCCGGGCAAAGGCATCCGGCCCCCCAACCCCATCCTGGATCTCGGGCTCGCTCGTCATGCCAGGAAGCATATGCCGTGGGCCGGGAAGGGCCGCGACCCGGTAACCGCGCGCTGTCGCACGGTCCCGGGCCGCGGTCGGTGACACCACGTCAGATCTGGATGCGGTCCTGGACGGCCTTGACGATCTCGGCCACCGCGTCGTCGATCGCGACACCGTTGTTCTGCTCGCCGCTGCGGTAGCGGAAGCTCACCGCGCCGGCCTGCACGTCCTCGTCGCCCGCCAGGAGCATGTACGGGATCTTGAACTTGTTGGCGTTGCGGATCTTCTTCTGCATGCGGTCCGCCGAGTCGTCGATCTCGACCCGGATGCCGTGCGCCTTGAGCTTGGCCGCGACCTCTTCGAGGTAGGGCACGTGCTCCTCGGTGATCGGGATGCCGACCACCTGGACCGGCGCGAGCCACGGCGGCATCTTGCCCGCGTAGTGCTCGAGCAGCACCGCGAAGAAGCGCTCGATCGAGCCGAACAGCGCGCGGTGGATCATCACCGGCTGCTGCCGGGTGCCGTCGGAGGCGGTGTATTCGAGGTCGAACCTCTGCGGCAGATTGAAGTCGACCTGGATGGTCGACATCTGCCAGGTGCGGCCGATCGCGTCCTTGGTCTGGACCGAGATCTTCGGGCCGTAGAACGCGGCGCCGCCCGGGTCGTCGACGAGCTCCAGACCCTGCTTCTGCGCGGCCTGGCGCAGCGTCTCGGTGGCCTCGGTCCAGTTCTCATCGGTGCCGATCGACTTCTCCGGATCCCTGGTGGACAGCTCCAGGTAGAAGTCGTCGAGGCCGTAGTCGCGCAGCAGGTTCAGCACGAAGGTCAGCAGCGAGTCCAGCTCGTCCGCCATCTGCTCGCGCGTGCAGTAGATGTGCGCGTCGTCCTGGGTGAAGCCGCGTGCGCGGGTCAGCCCGTGCACCACGCCGGACTTCTCGTAGCGGTAGACCGTGCCGAACTCGAACAGCCGCAGCGGGAACTCGCGGTACGAGCGCCCCCGGGCCCGGTAGATCAGGTTGTGCATCGGGCAGTTCATCGGCTTGAGGTAGTAGCTCTGGCCCTCGTCCAGCTCCATCGGCGGGTACATGCCGTCGGCGTACCAGTCCAGGTGGCCGGACAGCTCGAAGAGCTTCCCCTTGGTCGCGTGCGGCGTGTAGACGAACTCGTAGCCCGCCTCCTCGTGCCGCCGCCGCGAGTAGTCCTCCATGGTGCGGCGGATGATGCCGCCCTTGGGGTGGAAGACGGCCAGGCCCGAGCCGATCTCCTCGGGGATGGAGAACAGGTCCAGCTCGGCGCCGAGCTTGCGGTGGTCGCGCTTCTCGGCCTCCTCGAGGAAGGTCGTGTAGGCCTTGAGCTCGTCCTTGCTCGGCCACGCGGTGCCGTAGATGCGCTGGAGCTGCTTGTTCTTCTCGCTGCCGCGCCAGTAGGCGGCGGCCGAGCGCATCAGCTTGAACGCGGGGATGTTTCGGGTGGTGGGCAGGTGCGGGCCTCGGCAGAGGTCCTTCCAGCACAGCTCGCCGGTCTTCGCGTTCAGGTTGTCGTAGATGGTCAGCTCGCCGGCGCCGACCTCGGCGGAGGCACCTTCGGCGGCCTCGGCGGCGGAGCCCTTGAGCCCGATCAGCTCCAGCTTGTACGGCTCGTCGGCCAGTTCGGCGCGCGCGTCCTCGTCGGTGGTGACCCGGCGGGCGAAGCGCTGCCCCTGCTTGATGATCTCCTGCATCTTCTTCTCGATGCGCTTGAGATCGTCCGGGTGGAACGGCGTCTCGACGTCGAAGTCGTAGTAGAAGCCGTCCTTGATCGGCGGACCGATGCCGAGCTTGGCTTCGGGGAACAGTTCCTGGACCGCCTGGGCCATCACGTGCGCGGCCGAGTGGCGCAGGATGTTCAGACCGTCCTCGGAGCCGATCTCGACCGGTTCGATCTCGTCGCCGTCGACCACGACGTACGCCAGGTCCACGAGCCGGCCGGCCACGCGCGCGGCGACCACCGAGCGGTCGCCTTCGAAGAGGTCGGCAGCCGTAGTGCCCGTGGTCACCACCCGCTCGTCCCGGTCCGGGTCGCGGCTGATGGTCACTCGGGCTTCGGACACCGTTCGTCTCCTGACGTGTGGTTGGCGTGTGCTGCAAGGCGAGCCGGCATCGCTCGCACACCGATGCTATCGAGCCGGGAGCGGGAACCTTGCCTCGGTTTCCCGCCCCCGGGCGGGACCCGGCCCGGGCCCGGCGCGCGTCGGTACGGCCGCCGGTGGAGACACCTGCACAGTCACGGCCCAGTCACGACGACGAAAGATCGCGCCCCGACTTCCCACAGGGTCACTCCTTCAGGTGACAATAGGGCCCGTGACGCAACGGATGGCCTCGCTGGCAGTCCCGCTGCGGCCGGTGATCCGGCTGTTGGCCGGGGCTGCTCTGGCGTGCGCCGCGCTGCTCGGCAGCGCGTTCCCGATCCACGCCGAGTCGGTGCCCTCGACCGCCACGATCCCGACGGTGTGCCCGTTCCACCACACCGCGCACCAGGACCGGGACAGTGGCGGTCCGGACGACAAGGGCGACGGCTCGGGGCAATGCGGCGACCGCACGCACGCGTGCGTACCCGCCACCGTTCCGCCGCTGCCGCCGGTGGTCGCGCCCGCGCCCAGTTCGATGCTCCCGCCGTGGTTGGCCGAACCGGACGCCCTCGGTATCGCGCTCGCGCCGACGCCCGCCAAGGACGCCCCCGATCTGACGGTGCTCTGCGTCAGTCGTACGTGATCCGCGCGGCACACCCTCGCACGGTCCACAAACGAATCCGGAATCGGAATAAGGCGGAGCCATGGGGCAACAGTCCCCCAACACCTCGAAGAAGCAGAGCAAGGCGCAGCGGTCCGCCCGGATGGCGGCGACCCGTGAGCGGGTGGCCGCTCAGCGCGAGCAGGAGCGCAAGGCCGCCAAGCGCCGCTCGGCGATCATCTTCACCGCGTCGGGCCTCGCGGTCATCGCCCTGGTGGCGGGGCTGACCGCCGTGGTCATGTCCTCCAGCGACGACGACGGCGACAAGTCGAGCGCTTCGAACGTCATCGCCGACGTCAAGCCGGACCCCAGCGTCAAGAGCGACATCGTCGGGGTCAGCGCGTACACGGCGTCGCAGGGGCACATCGCCAAGCCCAAGGACGTCACCTACAAGCAGATCCCGCCGGTCGGCGGCGAACACGACCCGGTCTGGCAGAACTGCGGGATCTACGACTCGCCGATACCGAACCGCAACGGCGTGCACTCGCTCGAGCACGGCACCGTGTGGCTCACCTACCAGTCCAACCTGCCCGCGGACCAGCTCGAGATCCTGAAGTCCAAGGTCAAGGGCAAGACGTACATGATGCTGAGCCCGTACGAGGGCCTGGACAAGCCGGTCGTCGCCTCGGCGTGGGGTCTGCAGCTCAAGCTGGACAACGCGAGCGACCCGCGTCTGGACCAGTTCATCAAGGCGTACAAGGAAGGCAAGCAGACCCCGGAGCCCGGCTCGCCGTGCACGGGTGGGGTCGGGAAGCCGACCTCGTGAGGCCCCGAGCACGGGTCGCGATGATCGTCGCGACCGGTCTGCTCGCGGTGCCGGCGCTGGCCGCGTGTTCGTCGGACGACTCGAACAAGCCTGCCACGGCGACCACGCCCACCCGATCCCTCGGTCCGGCGCCGGCCGCCGTGCCGAACCCGCCCGCCGACGACTCCGTCGACGCCGGGTTCGCGCGTGACATGCGCACGCACCACGCGCAGGCCGTGCAGATGGCGATGATGATCCGCGACCTGACGCAGGACGACGCGACGCGAAAGCTCGCGTACGACATCGCGCTGACCCAGCAGGAGCAGATCGGCCGGATGGCGTCCTGGCTCCAGATGTGGGGCCTGACACTCGGTTCGACCCGGCCGGTCATGCAATGGATGACGCCGGGCTCGATGCCGAACCACTCGGGGCACGGTACGCCGGCGGCCGGCGCGGACACCCAGTTGATGCCGGGCATGGCCACGCAGGCGCAGTTGGACCGGCTGGCGACGTTGCACGGCAAGGACGCCGAGGTGATGTTCCTCCAGCTGATGATCGCGCACCACGAGGCGGGAGTGGCGATGGCCCGCGAGGGTCAGACCCGCGCGCAGGTGCAGCAGGTCCGGGATCTGGCGAACACGATGGTGATGGGCCAGAGCTCGGAGATCGACCTGATGCGCTCGATGCTCACGGAGCGCGGGGCGGGGTAGTTCGAGCCGGGACGGTCGGGGCGGGACGGTCGCGGTGGAGCGAACCGGCCCCGAGACGAGTGGGGCGCGGGATCGATGGTGATCCCGCGCCCCGCTGTCGCTCGTCCCGCCGGCTTCTCAGACCTCGACGGTGGCGGCGGTCGTCTCGCCGGCGTGCCGCCGGCGGCGGAGCTCACGCACGACACGTGCCGGCACGCCCACGATCACCGGTACGGAGGCGCCCAACGCCATCCCGCCGAGGGCCACGAACAGCGGGCTGTCCTGGACGATGCGGCCGGCCAGCGTGCCGACGGTCATCGCGTACGACACCGAGATGGTCGCCCCGACCAGAGTCGCCGCGCGGAACTGCGGGCGCGGGTAGCCCAGTCGGCCGGCGAGCATGTTCACCGCGGTCCGCCCGCCGGGCAGGAAGCGGGCCGCGATCAGCGCGGACATCCCGCCCTTGGCCAGCGCGCTGCGGGCCAGATCCATCGCCTTCTGCCGGCGCGGCCCCAGCACGGCGTCGCCCCCGCGACGCAGCCGTGCGCGGCCCACCGCGTAGGCGCATTGATCCCCGATGAACGCGCCGACCCCGGCGGTCAGCAGTACCAGGACGATGTACCGGAGGTCACCGTCCGCGACCGCCGCGGCGGCCATCACGAGTTCGTCACCGGGCACGATCGGAAGCACGGCGTCGATGGAAACGATCAGCGGCATCGCCAGCCAAAGCCAGGGAGAGAACAGCAGTCCGGTCCCGGCGCCGGTCACTGGTGTACCCCCGTGCACGCGCAGCGGATCGGTAGACAGGTATCGGTCACCGGGAGATCATCGCGCGATCCCCCATCCGGCGGAACATCGGGTCCTGGTCACCACCGGTCACGTGACGTGATAAGACCTGAAAAAACACCCATCTCAGAGCCCATCCACCCGAAAATCTCACCCATCACCGTGTCGACTTCCCGACATCGACACCACACATTCGGCCCACACCCCAGCCAACCCCCAACTCGGCCCGGCCTGCCCACAACGCCAAAATCAGCCCGGCCGGCACTCGAGGCCAACCCAGCCCGGCCGGCGCTTGAGGCCACCCCAAGCCCACCAACACCCAAGCCCAGCCAAGAATCCAACCAGCCTGGCCGGCGCTTGAGGCCACCCCACCCGCGACGCTTCACGAGGAGCACCGCTCAACCAACGTCGTCGGCAACACCACAGACGCCGCGCCCACCCCACCCCCGATCCGATCCAGCAACAGCCGCGTCATCAACCGCCCTTGCTTCGCCACGTGTTGCCGCACCGTGGTCAGCGAAGGCTCCGCCCACCCCGCAACGTCCGCGTCATCGAATCCGACGACCGCCACGTCCTCCGGAATTCGCCGACCCGCCTCCCCCAACACCGCCATCGCCCCGACCGCCATCAGATCCGACGCCGCGAACACCGCGTCCAGGTCCGGATCCTCGGCCAACAGCGTGCGCATCGCCGCCGCCCCGCCCGCCCGACTGAAGTCGCCATGCGCCACGAGCGGGCGCCCCGGTACCGCGTCCAGGTAGCCGCGCAGCCGGTCCACCCCCGCACACATGTCCTGTGGTCCGGCAATGGTCGCGATCCGCCGCCGTCCACGCACGCTCAAATGCTCGATCGCCGCACGCGCACCGCCCACATTGTCCGCGTCGACGTAGACGAAGTCGGCGTCCGAACCCAACGGCCGCCCACCCACCACCACCGGCATCCCGGCACCGTGCAGCCGCCCCGCCAGCGAGTCGTCGCCGTGCAACGACACCAGCAGCGCCCCGTCCACGTGCCCGCCACGCAGGTACCGCTCCAGCCGATCCTGCTGCTCGATGGTGCGCACCATCATGAGCACCAACTGATGGTCCGTATCCGCCAGTTCCGCACCCACCGAACGCACGATCGCCGACAGGTACGGATCGCCGAACAACCGCGTCTCCGGCTCCTGGACGACCAGCGCCACCGAGTCGGTGCGCCGAGTGACCAGCGTGCGAGCCGCCCGGTTGGGCACGTATCCGGTCCGCGCGATCGCCGCCTCGACCACCTCGCGCACCCGCGGGCTGACCTTGGGCGAGCTGTTGATCACCCGCGAGACGGTGGCGCGGGACACCCCGGCCACCGCCGCCACCGTCTCCAGGGTCGGCGGCTCGGCCGCCGAGGCGGCCTTGCTCCGACCGTCAGTCCTGGTCAATGCTCCCCATTCCGTCCGAGGCCGGATCGGCCCCGAGCACCCGATTGTCGGCGATCACCGCCGCGTACCAGCGTGCGCTGCGCTTGGGTGTACGCCGACCGGTCGCGAAGTCCACGTGCACGATGCCGAAGCGCTTCGCGTATCCGTACGCCCACTCGAAATTGTCCAACAGGGACCACACGAAATAGCCCCGAACATCCACCCCGTCGTCGATCGCCCGGCCCACCTCCGCGACGTGCGCCGCGATGTAGGCCGTGCGTTCGACGTCCTCGATCGCGCCCGTCGCGTCCACCCGGTCCTCGTACGCCGCGCCGTTCTCGGTCACCATCAGCGGCAGCCCCGGCGCCTCGGCCCGCAAGCGGGTCAGCACGTCGTACAGCCCGCTCGGGTCGATCCCCCAGCCCATCGCGGTGCGTTCGCCCGGCGCCTGCGCGAACCGCACGTCCGCGCACGCGGGCCACGGTGAGTACGCGCTCGCGCCGTGGCCGTCGTCGCGAGGCGCGGCGGCTCGGCCGGCCTCGGTGGCACCGTCCTCGGCTCCGCCCACCAGCAGCGGCGTGTAGTAGTTCACCCCGAGCATGTCGATCGGCCGGGCGATCTCGGCGAGGTCGCCGTCCCGGACGAACGCCCAGTCGGTCACCGAGGCGGTGTCCCGAAGCACGTCCGTCGGATACTCGCCGCGCAGCAGCGGGCCGACCTGGATCCGGTTGGCCAGGCCGTCCACCCGGCGCACGGCGTCCAAGTCCGCCGGCCGGTCCGAAAGAGGCCGTACCGCCGCCGGGTTGAGGGTGATCCCGATCCGATGCCCGGTCGGCAGTTCGGCCCGCAGCGCCCCGACGCCGAGCCCGTGCGCGAGCAACAGGTGATGGTTCGCGCGCAGGGACAACTCCTGGTCGGTCGACCCCGGCGCGTGTACGCCCGATCCGTATCCCAGGAACGCGGAGCACCAGGGCTCGTTGAGCGTGGTCCAGTCGCGCACTCGGTCACCGAGCCGCGCCGCCACCACCCGCGCGTACTCGGCGAATCGGGCCGAGGTGTCACGCGCGCCCCACCCGCCCGTGTCCTGGAGCGCCTGGGGCAGGTCCCAGTGATAGAGCGTCGCGTACGGATCCACGCCGTGCGCGAGGAGTTCGTCCACGAGCCGGTCGTAGAAGTCCAGCCCGGCCGCGTTGGCCGGGCCGCTCCCGGTGGGCAGAACCCGAGCCCAGGCGATGGAGAACCGGTAGGCGCCCAGGCCGAGTTCGGCCATCAGGGCGACGTCCTCGCGATAGCGGTGATAGTGATCGGTGGCCACGTCGCCGGTGTCGCCGGCGTGTACCCGGCCGGGGATCCGGCTGAAGGTGTCCCAGATCGACGGTGCTCGACCGTCCTCGGCCGCGGCCCCCTCGATCTGATAGGCGGCGGTGGCGGCACCCCAGACGAATCCGGGTGGAAAGCCGCCGTCAAGGCGGGTCGACAGCGCCGGTCGGGCGGTCAGGGCGTGGTCGGTCATGATGGGAATTCCTTTCCTGATGGCTTCGTCGGCTCGATGGCTTCGTCGGCTCGACGGCCTCGTCGGCCCGACGGCCTCGTCGGCCCGGGGCCTCGATGGCGTCGGCTGTGGTCAGCCCTTGACCGCGCCCTGCATGATGCCGCCGACGATCTGCCGGCCGAGCAGGCCGAAGACCACCAGGACGGGCAGCGTTCCCAGCAACGTTCCGGCGAGGATGATCGACTGGTCGTGCACGTAACCCCCGCCGAGCGAGTTGATCGCGACCTGCACGGTCGGATTGCTCGACGACAACGCGATGATCGGCCAGAAGAAGTCGTTCCACGTGGTCATGAAGGTGAGCAGGCCGAGCACCGCCATCGCCGGGCGGGCGATCGGCACGACGATCGACCAGAAGATTCGCGCGTAGGACGCGCCGTCCACCCGGCCGGCCTCGATCAGTTCGTCGGGCAGCGCCTCCAGCAGGTACTGCCGCATGAAGAACACGCCGAACGCGGTAACCAACGTGGGCAGAATGACGGCTTGCAACTGGTTCACCCACTGCAACTTCGCCATGATCATGAACAGCGGAATCAGCCCGAGTTGCGGCGGGATCATCATCGTCGCGACCGTGATCCCGAGCAGGATGCCGCGCCCCCGGAACCGCAGCTTGGCGAAGGCGAATCCGGCCAGCGTCGAACACAGCACGGTGCCGGCGGCGACGGTGGCCGACACGATCGTCGAATTGATCAACGCCTGGACGATGTCGGCCTCGTCGAGCGCCTTGTCGAAGTTGGAGAGCAGGTTGCCACCCGGCGTGAGGGGCGGCGGTACGTGGTTGATGTCGGCATTACTGCGAGTGGCGGCGACGATCGACCAGTAGAAGGGGAACACCGAAAGCAGGGTCGCGAAGCCCAGGATCACGTACACGAGGGGCCCGCCGTGGAGCTGACGGGAGTGCTTGGATCGGCGAGTGCGGCCCCGCCCCGTCCGCGGCGCCGGCGTCGATGGACCGTCGGATTGCCGGCCGGTGGGGTGCGAGGGGGCGACGGGTGTACCTGTCGTACCTGCCATGTCAGCGGCCCTCCCGGGTCTCGCGGCGCGAACGACTCCTGGAGACGAGCGCGTTGACCCCGATGACCAGAAGAATGATCAGGAACGTCGTCCACGCGATCGCGGATGCCTTGCCGAGCGCGTAGTTGCTCCACCCGGTCTCGTACATGTAGAGCCCGATGGTCTGGTACTGGTGGGAGGCCCCACCGCGTACACCGATCGGTCCACCCTGAAGCAGCAACGGCTCGGCGAAGATCTGCATCGCGCCGATCGTCGAGACCACGACGGTGAACACGATCGTCGGCCGCAGTCCGGGAATGGTCACGTGCCGGAACTGGTGCCAGGACTTCGCCCCGTCCAGCGCGGCCGCCTCGTAACGATCGTGCGGAATGGCCTGCATCGCGGCGAGATAGATCAGCGTGTTGTAGCCGACCCAACGCCAGGTGACGATGGTGGAGATGGCGATCTGTGAGGTCCAAGTGCCGTTGTACCAGTCGACGTTGTCGACGCCGAACGGGCCGAGGAACCAGTTGACCATGCCGTAGTCACGCCCGAACAGGCCACCGAACACCAGCGTCGCGGCGGCTACGGACGTCGCGTAGGGCATCAAAATCGCGACCCGGAAGAAGGTCCGCCCGCGCAGCCGCCGGTTGAGCAGATGCGCCAGGCCGAGCGCCATGCACAGCTGCGGCACGGTCGAGATCACGCCGATGGTGAAGGTATTGCGCAGCGCCTTCCAGAAGAACCGGTCGTGCCAGAGGTTGGTGTAGTTCTCCAGGCCGAGCCAGGTCATCTCGTCCGGGTTCTGCAGGCGAACGCGGTGCAGCGAGATATAGCCCGTGTAGAGGAGCGGGAACAGCCCGAAGGCGATGAACAGGACGAAGAAGGGCGCGACGAAGGCGTAGGGCGACGCGGTGTTGGCGCGTCGTCGCCACATTTGACGGGGAGTCAGGAGGGAAGTGGGCGTTTGGGGAAGGGAGTCGGGCCGGGGGTCGGATGGGGGCTCGGGTCGGGATCGGGCCCTGGATCGAAGTCGGGATCGGGCTTCACGAGCGGGGGGTGGTGCCGCCATCGGGATCACTCCGGGCCGGGTGAGGTGGGTGGGCGGGCGTGGGGGTGACCCGACCGAGGAGGGACGGTCGGGCCACCGAAAGGGGCGGCCCGGAGGGGCGGGTCCGATACGGCGTCACGGACGCCGGCTGCCCTGCTGCCGGCACGGACCTTGGTGCGGACCTTGGTGCGGGCCGTGGCATGAGCCGTGGTGCGGGCCGTGGTGCGGTCCCGGGCCTGGTGCGTGGTTCGGCGCCCCGAGCGGGCGCCGCGGACCGTGGCCGGCGCGGCGCCGGAGGGCGTGCCCGGCACGGCGCCGGAGTCCGTAGCCGGCTGTCGGCTTCGTCGCGGGTGGTCGCCGTCAGCTTGCGAGGGCGTTCTTGACCGCGTCGCGCGCCTGCTTCCACGCATCGTCCGGCTTGACTCCCTGTGCCTCCACGGAAGTCAGCGCGGTGGTGATGTTCTCCTTGATGTCGTTGTGCCGAACTCCGGTGACCTGCACGGGCATCCGCTCCGCGGCCGTGCTGAAGATCGCGCCGATCGGCGCATTGTTGAAGTAGGGATCCGTGGTCGCCTTGACGCTCTCGATCGCGCCGGTCTTGGACGGGAAGTTCCCCTGCTTCTGGAACATCTTGGTCTGCTGCTCGGGCGCGGTGAGCCAGGCGACCAGTTCAGCGGCTTCCTTGTGGTGCTTGCCGCCCTTGGGAATGGCGAGGTACGAGCCACCCCAGTTGCCGGTGCCACCGGGGCCGGGAGCGACATCCCACTTGCCCTTGCCCGCGTCACCGGCCTGAGTCTTGATGTACCCGATCATCCATGCCGGGCAGGAGAGCGACGCGAAGCCGTCGGCCGCGAACGCCTGGTTCCAGTCGCTCTGGAACTGCTGCAACGTGGCGGACAGTTTGCCGTCGGCAGCCTGGGTGGCCAGGTCCCACGCATGCTTCACGGTCGGGTTGGTGTCGTAGATCGGCTTGCCGGCCTGATCGTAGTAGGACTCCTGCTGCTGCCCGATGATCGCGTTGTACAACCCGGTCACACTGTCCAGGTAATGCGTCTTCTTCGGGGCGTTCGCCTGGAACTGCCGCCCCAGTTCGACGTATCCCTCCCACGTGGACCAGCGCCGCGCCAACTCGTCCCGATCGGTGGGCAGTCCGGCCGCCTTGAACAGGTCGCTGCGGTAGCAGATCGCCATCGGACCGGTATCGGTCCCGGCCCCCAACACCTTCCCGTCGGCGGTGGTCGCCGCCTTGCTCTTCCACGGCAGGTACTGGGCGTTGCCGGCGGACAGGCCCAGCGAGTTCAGATCCACCCACTTGTCGGCCTGGTTCTTCACGACGTCGGCGATCCGCCCGACCTCGATGCCCTGAATGTCGTCGATCCCACCCCCACCGGCAAGCCGAGTCTGCACGGTACGCCAGTAGTCCTCCTCCTTCTCGGTGTCGTGCTGAACGATCTTGATGCCCGGATGCGTCTGCTGATACTCGGCATACAGCCCGGCCTCCTCGAAGCCGAACGTCCCGAACAGCCCGACATTCAACGTGACTTTGCCATCCCCCGAGCCGGACCCCCCACCATCCCCACACCCGGCGAGCCCACCCCCGACCAACAACACGGCACACAGCGCCGCCACCGCCCTGACCCGACCACGAACGTGACGCGTACGCATGAACGACCTCCTGAAGACGTGCATCCAAAAAGCAAGATCTCCACCCCCACCGCCCCGAACGCGATGGCGAAGGAGCACAACCCATGGCGGTGCGGCGGTGCGGCGGTGCGGCGGAACGAATCACGGGCAGCACAAGTCACGCAGTATCGGAGCGCCGAAACCTGAACGGTGAGAGCGCTCTCACGACATGCACAGGAGCCTGTCCTCCCCAAGCATCCCTGTCAATACTTCAACCCCTGAACCCACCACCCCGACAACCCGCCCCCCACCTAAAACTCCTGAACCCCCACCCCGCCCACCGCCCGACGCCCGCTCACCTCAAGAGGTGCCGAAGCGTCACGTGCCGGAGCCGCGTTGTGGAATGCCCGTGACACGCATCGCCGGGCCATCGACCTTCGTTGCGATGCTCCACCGGAGCAGGACAAGGTTGTCCACCTCGCCCATCGGGGTATCCGCAAATTCGGTTCCGAAGCGGATGTGGTGTGTGAGCGCGGCAGAGCCCCGGATCATTTTCATGATCCGGGGCTCTGACCTGTGTGGGCGATACTGGGATCGAACCAGTGACCTCTTCGGTGTGAACGAAGCGCTCTCCCGCTGAGCTAATCGCCCGGGCGCAGGGAGAACATTACCGCATGGGTGGGGGAGGTCGCGCCCACCCTCCTCCGGGCGCGTGCGGCCGGGCGCCGGGCACCTCGTGGTGGTGGCCCGGCGGCCGGGCGGGGTCAGAAGGGGAGGGCCATTCCGTACTTCCACAGGTACAGGGCCACGGCTGCGGCGATCAGGATGAGGCCGATCGCGAGCATGATCATGTTGCGGCGGCGCGTCTTGGGGTCCAGGGCTCGGTTGGCGGCCTTGGTGACCTTGTCCTTGGTCCACAGGAGGGTGCGTTGGGCCCAGACGAACTCGGTGCCCAGGACGGCCAGGCCGAGGAAGATGACCGCCCAGCCGGGGCCCGGGAGCGGGAGCATGATGATGCCGCCGACGATGATCGCGAAGCCGATGACGGCGACGCCGATCTGCCAGGTCATGTGCAGTGGCTTCGAGCGCTTGATGAATGCGGGAGCGCGGGAGCCGAATGGTTTCGCCTGCTTGCCGGCCGGATCGCTCGGGGCGTCCTGGTCGGCGGCGGGTTCCCGTGTGGCGTGCGCGCTGTTCTCCGCGACCCCCGTGTCCATCGTTGGCCTTCCTCTCTCGTCGTACCGGCCGTCGTTCACCGGGCACCTCCGTCTGGCCTGCGGCCGGAGCCGACCATGGCTCGGCCTGGCTTGACAACGCTACAAGGGGGCAGACGTTCGGTGCAGGCCCGAGGGTGCGGAGCGGGTCCGCTCGTGGCATGAACTGAACGCCTGTTCCCTTCCGGAAATCATGCGGGCGAACGTTACACCTCCGCATCGCTCTTAAGGAGTACCCAGACGCCCGTATATCGGGCAGAGACGTTTACAAGAGGTCCGCAGGTGGGATGTTGCGAACGCCGACGTGCGAATCCCCGAGCGCACACTGAGCGAAAGGCCATGGCGCTTATGAACACCACGGTCAGCTGTGAGCTGCACCTGCGCCTCGTCGTCTCGAGCGAGTCTTCATTGCCAGTCCCCGCGGGACTGCGCTATGACTCGTCGGACCCGTACGCCGTGCATGCGACCTTCCACACGGGTGCCGATGAGACGGTCGATTGGGTCTTCGCCCGCGACCTTCTCGCGGACGGGCTGCGTCAGCCCTCTGGCACCGGCGACGTTCGTGTGTGGCCCTCCCGGAGCCACGGACAGAGCATCGTCTGCATCGCCCTCAGTTCGCCGGAGGGTGAAGCCCTGCTCGAAGCGCCCGCTCGGGCGCTGGAGTCGTTCCTGAAGCGTACGAACGCTGCCGTCACCCCCGGCAACGAGCATCGCTTCTTCGACCTCGACCGGGAACTTTCGCAGATCCTCGCCGAGAACTGAGCTCCCGGAACGGCGGGCACGCCCCTGTCCGCAGCGCCGGGTACGTACGTCACCGCTCCGCCGCACCCACCGTCCACAAGGTGGGGGCGGCGGAGCGTTTTCACGTCCTGTTACGGGACGTCCGTCCACCCCTCCCCCGCCCGCCGCGACCGCCCGCTTCCGCCCGCGACCGCCGGACGAGTGAATCGAACACACCGAGCGATCGGTCGGTCCGAATACGTACACGATCCGCACATGGTGCAAACAAAGCGCGCAGTCGAACACATTTTCCGGCATCGGCATCGGCCATCGACAACGCGCGTGGGAATGCGTTCACATTCACCACCCCGGGGCGTGGCCTGTTGTGCACAGCGCGTGTTTCCCGGTTCATCCGGTAACCCACGTCAACCGGCGGTAATCGGCAAATCGGGATTCCCCGACTTCAGATCCCGCGTTTGCGCAACAGTTCCTCGATCTCCGCGAACTCGTCGTCGACCGCACCGCGCGCCGCGCGCCGCGAGCGTGGAGCGGCGGCCGGCTTGGGCTGTTGGCTGCGGGGCAGGGCGCCACCCGCGCCGGTCCCGCCGGTGAGCGCGGACAGGTCCGAAGAGCCCGCCGTGCCGGTCGAGTCCGGGTTCTTTCGACCGCCGATCATCCGGGCGATCATCAGCAGCATCACGGCGAACGCGAGGATCGCGACGCCGCCCCACGCCTTGATCCCGAAGGCGAGGTCCGTCGCCCAGTCGGCGGCGGCGCTGCCCACCCGGCGGCTCAGTGTGGCCAGGCCGGTCAGGTACAGGCCGATCGGGAACAGCGCCGCGGCGGTCCACCGCGTCGCTGTCAGGAAACGTCGTTGGCGAGCCTTCTGTACCGCGATGACCAGGCCGAGACCCGTCAGCGCCATGCACAAGGCGCCGGTCACCACATCTGCGCCGGACATGCGCTCGGCCTCCTCGTTCGCAGCTTGTTCGCAGCTTCGTTCACGGCGTTCGACTTTCGAGGCGTTCGACTTTCGAGGTGTTCGAAGCCTCGAGGCATCGGTCCTCCCCCCATCGTCGCCGCCTCCGCCCCCGGACGCCACGATCGGCGGTCGGTTCAGTACTCGGGGAGGACACCGACCGCTCCATCTCCTCCCCGTGGAGTACATCCAGGATCAGGGATGTACCCCACCCTCACAGGATGGGTTTCCCCCAATAACGCGTGCGCGGCGCGAATCCCGCCGCTGTGCAGGCCTTCATGTGGGTGTCGTCGGAGAGGTCGATGGCCATCTCGTGCAGGCCCTGGCTCGCCGTCACGTGGCCGGCCGCGCGGAGCAGCGTCGCGGTGGCCTCCGGGTTCGGCGCCGTCAGCGCCAGGATGACGCCGTGCGCCACCCACACGGCCGCGCCGTCGCCGAGTGTGTACGGCGCGGGCGCGGTGGGGTGGTCCAACCGGGCCTGCGCCCGGGCCTGCGCGGCGGGGGCGGCCCAGCCCGCCGCGCGCAGGCTCTCCGCGTAGCGGTGCAACTCCGCGGCGCACCACTCCTCGCGTTCGTCGGTGTCCATCATCCGCACACCGGAGGGCAGGCCGGTGGCGCGTACGCCGGCCGCGAGTCGGCGACTGTCGGGGGCGTAGCCCAGCGCCTGCACGAGGCCGGTCGCCGCCCGGTTGCCCTCGGGGACGGCCGCTGCCATCCGGGTGCACCGCCGGCCGCGCATGACCTCCTCGGCCGCGAGCATCGCGACGCACGCGTGGCCGCGGCGGCGGCGGGACGGCAGCACCTGGATGTGCAGGATCCATCCGGTGCCGACACCCCACGGGCCCAATGGGGTCAGGTGCACGCCGCCGATGGCTCGGCCGTTGGCACAGATCGAGTACACGCCGTCACGGCCGGGTCCGGCCGGTCGCAAAGTGGTCGTCATCGGGTGCCCCCGCCTTCCCGGGCGCAGCGCCCCGTTACCGGCAGTGCTGCCCGCGCGCGGACCCGGCCAACCTGGCCGGGCCGCGCGGGGTGATCACGGGTCGATGTCGGCGGCGGCGCGGGCCGCGAAGATCTCCATCGCCTTGCGGGTGAGCGGTCCGGGGGCGTCCGGCGTGTGCTCGTCGATCCGGTGTACGGCCTGGATGTCGCGCAGCGACGAGGTCAGGAACACCTCCTCGGCGTCGGCGAGCACGGCCAGTGGTACGTCGATCTCCTCGGCCCCGACCCACTCCAGCACCAACGCGCGCGATACGCCCGCCAGGCAGCCGGCCGACAGCGGCGGGGTGACCACGTGGCCGTCGAGTACGACGAACACGTTCGAACCGGTGCCCTCGCACAGGTTGCCCGCCGTGTTCGCGAACAGCGCCTCGCTCGCGCCGCGTTCGGCGGCGTACGCGAGCATCACCACGTTGTCGGCGTAGCTCGTGGTCTTGAGCCCGGTGGTCGGCGCGTGCTCGTTGCGGGTCCACGGGACGGTGACCACGGCCGTACTCTTGCCGCGGGTCTTGGCCGCGGCCAGGGCCACCACCAGGGTCGGCTCGGCGTCGCCGCGCTCGGAGCCCAGCGGCGACCGGCCGCCCGTGTAGGTGATCCGCAGTCGGCCGATCCCCGGCAGCGGGTTGGCCGCCAGCACCTCGGCACACGCACGGCGGATCAGGTCCGGGTCCGGCGCGGGCAGCCCGAGACCGCGCGCGGAGCGGGCCAACCGGTCCAGGTGCCGGGTGACGGCGAAGGCCCGCCCTCCGCTCGCCTTCATCGTCTCGAAGACGCCGTCGCCCACGGTCAGGCCGTGGTCGTCCACCCGAACCACCGCGTGCTCGTCGTCGACGAGGCGATCGTTCAGCCAAATCCTGCTCATGCGCCCTCCGAGGCGTCGCGCGGGCCGTGCACATCGTTCTTGTCGTACGAGGTCATACGGGTTGTACGGGTTGTACGGGTTGTACGGGTCGTACGGGTGCTACTCCGGTCCCGGCGGGTCCTCCCACCCGGGAAGGTGATCCCGCGCGCCCGGAACCTGATCCCGCGCCGCCACCGCGAGCAGGTTGCGGGCCTTGAGCTCGGTCTCGTCCCACTCGCGCTGCGGGTCCGAGTCGTACGTGATGCCCGCGCCCGTGCCGAAGTGCAGTCGGCCGTCCCGGACGAAGAAGCTGCGTATGCCCACCGCGAGCGAGCCGTCGCGGCGGTCCGCGTCGACCCAGCCGATCGCGCCGCAGTACGGGCCGCGCGGAACCGGTTCGAGTTCCTCGATGATCCGCAACGCGCTGCTCTTGGGCGCGCCGCTGACCGAACCGGGCGGGAAGGTCGCGGCGAACAGCTCCGGCCAGCCCACCCCCGGGGCCAACGTGCCCGCGACGGTGGAGACGAGGTGGACCAGGCCCGGGTGCTTCTCGACCACGCACAGGTCGGGCACGGTGACGGAGCCGATCGCGCTCGCCCGGCCGAGGTCGTTGCGCACCAGGTCCACGATCATCACGTTCTCGGCGTAGTCCTTGGGCAGCAGGTCGGCCTCGGTACGGCCGGTGCCCTTGATCGGGCCGGACCAGACCCGGTCGCCGGCCCGGTGCAGGTAGAGCTCGGGAGACGCGCACGCGACGTGCACATCGTGGTCGGGCAGCCGG
Source organism: Embleya sp. NPDC127516 (assembly GCF_044765325.1). Lineage (NCBI taxonomy): Bacteria > Bacillati > Actinomycetota > Actinomycetes > Kitasatosporales > Streptomycetaceae > Embleya > Embleya sp. NPDC127516. Next base: position 198,541 of record NZ_JBIWJT010000018.1, read on the forward strand.
ATCACTCCCGCGTACGGCGCCGGGTTGCCGTGCGCGAGCAGGCCCGCGAGGCCGACGATGTCGGCGCCCTCGGGCAGCGGCGCGCCGAGCAGGCGACACAGGTTGACCTGGTAGACGTCGCCCGCGGCGATGTACTCGCGGATCCGGCGCACCCCGGCACGGTACGCCTCGGCGCCGAGCGAGTCGGTCCAGGTGTGGGCGGGCGGGCCGATCCACGGCGCGGGCGGCAGCGGGGCCGGTCGTACCTCGTCGAAGCGTGCGCACAGCAGGTCGCCCTCGAAGTCGGCGACGACGGCCCAGAACCCGTGCGAGTCCAGCGCGGCCGGGTCCCGCGTGACATCACGCAGGCCGGTGGCCAAGCGCCCGCCGAGGTGGGCGAGAGGGGGTGGCTGACTCACTGGTTCGTTCCGGGGGTCGCGACCGCGGCACCTGTGGAGGATCGGCGCGCGGATCAGATCGTCCATTGTAGAAGGCCGTCCCGGCGTCCGTGGTGGGCCGTCCCGAGGCTCCGAGCCGCCCGCGCGCGGCGGCCGGAAAGGGCCCGCCCGCCCGCATCGGACGCGGCCGGAACTGCCCCGAAACGATTCCGCGTTCCCGCGTGCCGGTCGGGCACGGCATGATGCGGCACGGTGGGTAGGAACCCGGCAGCCCCGAGTCCGGCGACCGCACCTCCCCGGTCGGTTCGCCCCGACCCGTCGAAGTCTCCACAGCACCACGCGATCGAAGGACGTTCATCCGTGCACTGTTCCGCCTGCGACACCTGGTCTACGCGGGCCGACCGCTGTTCGTACTGCGGCGCCGTCCCGGCCGCTGCCGCATCGCAGCAGCCCGGCGCCGGGTCGGCCCCCGTGGGCACCGGGCCCGCCGCGGCTCCCGCGGCGCCCATCCCGCTGGATCCGTACGCCGCGCCGGCGCCCGCTCCCGCTCCGACCGGCGTGTACACCGGTGTCTATCCGCACGCGCCCGGACAGTTCGCGCCGCAGGCCCCCTACGGCATGCCGGGAACGTATCCGGTCTCGCCGTACGCCGGCTGGCTGCCGCAGCCGTTTCGCGCCTTGCGCGGCATCGCCGTGACGTTGTACATCCTGCTGCCGCTGTCGGCGGTGTTCGCCGGGCTGTGCGCGGCGGCGTTCCTCCATCGTGCGGACGTCCTGCGGCAGATCGCCGACGCCGGTGAGCTCGGTATGACGGACGCGCTGCGGACGAAGGCCGAGGACTCGGACTCGCTCGTGGCCGCGGCGACCACGTTCCTCGTGTTGTCGATGATCGCGACCGCGGTGCTGTTCATCATCTGGATGTACCGGGCCCGCGCCAACGTGGACCTGTTCGGCCCCTCGAAGCAGCACCTTTCCACCGGATGGGCGATCGGCGGCTGGCTGGTACCGGTGGTCAGCCTGTGGTTCCCCAAGCTGATCCTGCACGACGTGTGGCGCGCGAGCGACCTGCGGACCGCCGAGCGCGGCGGCCGGACTCCCGGCCGCCTGCCGCTGCTGTGGGCGTGGTGGCTGTTGTTGGTCGCGTCCGGTGTGCTGTTCTTCGCGAGCCGGCTGTCCTACCCGCTCGACGAGGACATCGAGCTGTCCGACGCCGACCGGCTGCGCACCATCGACATCCTGTCCGGCGTCGCGGACCTCGTGCTGGTCCTGGCCGCCGTCGCGGCGATCTTCGTGGTCCGGAAGATCACCACCTTCCAGCACGAGCGCGAGGCGCTGGCTTTCGCGTCGGGTCTGACCCCCGGCGGCGTTCCGGGCGGGATGCCGGGGATGCCCGGGATGGCGGCCGGGTTCCCGACCGGGGCGCCCACGCCGTGGGCGGCCTATCCGGCGCAGGCGCCGACCGGCCGATACTTCGCGCCGCCGGTGCCGCCGGCTCCCGGGATGCCGGGCGTTCCGCCGGTACCGCAGGCGCCTTATGCGGTGGCCTCGGGTCCGGAGGCTCCGGCCGCGACTCCGGCCGCTGCCGCACCTGCCGCTTCGGAGACTCTGATTGCTCCGGTCGTACCGGTCACTCCCGACGCTCCGGTCTCGTCCGACGCTTCGGTCTCATCCGACGCTCCGGCTTCGTCTGGTACCGGTACCCCGGCTTCGTCCGATGCTCCGGACTCGGCCGACGCGACGACGGTCCTGCCGGTCGACGACGTACCACCGGCCGCGCCGGCCAAGCGCACGCCGCCGCCCCGGCCCGCCGCGGCGCCGACGGCCGGGATGGGGGTACCGGTCGAGGCACCCACCGTCGCCGCACCGGAGGAGCAGGTGTCCCTGACCAAGCCGGTCCAGGCTGCGGAGGACGCTGCCGCCGAGAGGACGGGCGTACCTGCTGCCGAGGGCGGGAGCGAAGGCGAGGCCGAGGCCGCGAGCAGGACCGAGAACACCGAGGACGAGGCGGAGAGCGAGGCCGAGCCCGGAGCCCAAGCCCCGGCGGAGCCCGAGGCCGAGCCGGCCTCGTCTCCGGAAGCCGCAGCCGACGGCGAAGAACCCCAAGCCGAAGCCGAACCCGTCGCTGAAGCCACGCCGACCACACCGCCCGTCGCCGACTCCACACCGGACGCCGGCGACGAACGGGGCGAAACCGACCGGGTTCCGCCCGTCGCTCCGACCGCCGAACTCCCCCAGGTGCCCGCCCAGGCCCCGGCCCCGGCCCCGGCCGACCGCGTCCAGGACGCGCCGTCGGCGGCACCGACCGACGAAACCGAGAACTCCGAGAGCGCAAAGAACTCCGAAGGCTCCGAGGACACCGTGGACGCGGCAGCCGAGCCGGCCCCCTCCGGCGAGCGCCGCGGCTGACCTGAGCACACCTGTCGCGGGCCCGTCGCAAGCCCGTCGCGAAGGGTCGACAATCCGTCAAGTGCCCGTCAAGCGCCCGTCGGAGATCATCGCAAGAACATCGGGAGACCGTCGAGGAGACGTCCGGGACATCCCGGCAGCTCCTCGACAGCCCCTCGACGGCCCACCCGAAGCCGCGCCGAAGGCCGGTTCGAACCCTGGTGGTTCGGGCCGGCCTCGGTCGTTTTCGCAGGTTGCGCGGGTCGCGCGGTGAGGTCCGCGGGGAATCGGTTTTTGTGATGGCCCTCGGATCCGCTAAAGTTCTCAACGTCGCCGGGACGCGGAAACGCAGCCCGGGCCGACAGGCGGACGTGGCTCAGTTGGTAGAGCATCACCTTGCCAAGGTGAGGGTCGCGAGTTCGAATCTCGTCGTCCGCTCGGAAGAAGTAGAGGAATGTAGTGGGTAACCACTATGGTTCCTTCACTTGGTGGAGTGGCCGAGAGGCGAGGCAACGGCCTGCAAAGCCGTCTACACGGGTTCAAATCCCGTCTCCACCTCCAAGAGACCCCGAGGCTCCGTGCCGAGGGTGAACTTCCCGCGCGATTAGCTCAGCGGGAGAGCGCTTCCCTGACACGGAAGAGGTCACTGGTTCAATCCCAGTATCGCGCACGCCGCACAACCGAACACGTACCACGCACCACGGGTCACCCGCAGTACGCAGTACCCTCGCGCGATTAGCTCAGCGGGAGAGCGCTTCCCTGACACGGAAGAGGTCACTGGTTCAATCCCAGTATCGCGCACCAGCAGTATCGAAGGGCCGGAAGATCTCGATCTTCCGGCCCTTCGACGTTGGTGACCGCGATGGTGTGGATCACACCCCCGGATGCTCATGCGGCGGGCTGGGTACGAAGTCGGGCGCGGCGAGTCGGGCCAGCGTGGCGCGCGACTCCTCGTCCTGCGGCACGTAGACGTTCAGCCGCTGCCCCGGGAACGCGGTCAGCTCCGACGAGATCGCACGTACACGCAGCACACCGACGTCCAGGTTTCGGAAGAGCTTGACCCGGGTGCGGGTGAGCGAGATCGGGTGGGCGGCCCAGGCCTTGGCGAACTCGGGGCTGGCCTCGATCAGTTCGTCGATGAACGCGGTCCAGACCGGATCGCCGACGTTGCGGGCGTAGGTGCCGCGCAGGACGCCGACCACGCCCTGGCACTCCCGGCTCCACTCGTGGAACGGGTTGCAGCACTCGGGCCGGGTGAACAGCTCCCAGATCATGTTGCGTCGTACTCGCCGCGTCACCGTCAGGGCCGGGAAGACCTTCGCGAACAGCTCGTTGAAGGCCGGCACGTCGTAGCGCCCGTTCAGCACGACCGCGGGCAGCGTCGCGAAGTCGTCGAGCAGGGCCTGGGTGTCCGCGTCCACCTCGTCCTCGGCGCGCAGCGTCGCCGTGCTCGGTACGCAGGCCAACCGCTTGACGTGCTCCACCTCGACGCCGTCCAGGCGCAGCGTGCGGGCGATGCCGGAGATCACCTGCGCGCTGACGTTGATCGGGCGGCCCTGTTCGAGCCAGGTGTACCAGGTGACGCCCACGCCGGAGAGCTGCGCGACCTCCTCGCGGCGCAGGCCCGGGGTACGACGTCGGCGGCCGACGGGCAGGCCGACCTGCTCCGGGGTGATCCGCTCCCGGCGGCTGCGCAGGAACGCGCCGAGCTCGGCGCGCGACGCGGCGCGGGCGGGTCGGACGTACTGCGGTGTGGGCCGGTCGGGCTCGGCCGGTCGGGGCGGGTCGACCCGACGGCGGCGGGCCCTTCCGGGGTGGTCCGGCTCTCTTTGGTCACCCTCATGCAGGTCGGCGCGGTGTTGGGGGTGGCCACGTACGGCACCACCTTCCTGTCCGCGACGGGCGTGGGTGCCCATGCCTCGGCACACGCCGCGGTGGTGACGTTCGTGGCGCTGGCCGCGGTGAACCTGTGCGCGGCGGTGTGGGCGTGGCGCGTGGTCGCGCGGCGCCGGGTCACCCGGGTCGCCTGATCGGATGGGAGGCCGAGCGGACGGGCGAACGGGCCTGCGGGCGGCGCGGTGCGATCCGCCCCGGCGCCGGGGCGCCGCCCGGCCGATCCCGGACCCCGCGCACGCACGCATGTGTGCACCCCCACCGGCCGGGCGGGCGGTTGGTCCCGTTCGGCCGGTGCGGGTCGCGCTTTCGCGGGTAGCCCCAAGACCCCGCGTCGGGTGGGGTCCTCGCGTTGGTTCGCGCGGGTGGTCGGCTCCGCGAGGTCAGTCCCGTTCGGGCCAGCGGCGGCCCGCCGCGCGCCGCGCGTCCTGCTCCGGCGAACGGCTCGGCCGCGAGCCCGATCCGGCTCCGTTGCCGCTTCCGGCCCCGGTTCCGACACCCGAGCCGGACGAGCCCGGATCCGCTCCCGCGGCCACACTCGAACCCACCTCGGATCCCGCGTGCGCACCGGCTCCCGACCCGGCGCCGGCCCGCTGCAAGAGCTCGCCGTCCCGAGCGGGGTCGACGGATGCCGCCGCCGATGCCTGCGCGTCGGCGAGTTCCTCCGCCTCCGCCGCGGCCTTCGCCTGGAGGCCGGACATCGTGCGCAGCGGCACCTCCTTGATGAAGAAGACCAGTACGAACGCGACCGCCATGACGCATGCGGCGATCAGGAACACCAACTGCATCGCCTCGGAGAAGCCTTCCTTGAACGGCGCGGCCAGGCGCGGGTCCAGGTGCTGGATGAAGGACGAGTCGCTGAGCACGCCGGAACCCTGCGCGCCGCCGGGGTTCGGATTGCGGACCATCTCGATCACCGGCCCGTTGGCCGGGTCGGCGAGCACCGAGGGATCGGCCAACGCCGCCTGGAACTCGGGCGTACGGGCGTCCCGGGTGAACGCCTTGGCGATCTCCCCGGAGACGTTGCTGAACAGCACGGACAGGAACACCGCGGTACCGGCGGTGGCGCCCATCTGCCGGAAGAAGGTCGCGGCCGAGGTGGCCACGCCCATGTCCCGGGCCGGGACCGCGTTCTGCACCACCAGGATCAGCGTCTGCATGCACTGGCCGAGGCCGATGCCGAGCAGGACCATGAACAGGCTCGTGGTCACCAGCGACGTCTCGGTGTCGACGTACAGCGCGAACAGGGCCATCGCGATCGCCGCGATGCCGGTGCCCAGGATCGGGAAGATCTTGTAGCGGCCGGTCTTGGAGGTGATCTGCCCGGACAGGATGGACGAGCCCATCATCCCGGCCATCACCGGGATCATCAGCAGGCCGGCCTCGGTGGGTCCGGCGCCCTTGACGATCTGGAAGTACTGCGGGATCAGCATGAACCCGCCGAACATGGCCATCCCGAAGATCACGCCGATCAGCGACGCGAGGCTGAAGATCCGGTCGGCGAACAGGCGCATCGGGATCAGCGCGTCCTCGCCCATCCGGCGCTCGACCAGGATCCAGGTGATCACGCCGATGCTGCCGATCAGGTAGCAGGCGATCGAGGTGCCCGAGCCCCAGCCCCATTCGCGGCCCTGTTCGGCGACGATCAGCAGCGGCACGACGCCGAGGGTCAGGGTGATCGCGCCGAACCAGTCGATCCGGTGCGGGCGGCGGGTGTGCGGGATGTGCAGCACCTTGGCGACGACCAGCAGGGCGAGCACGCCGACCGGCACGTTGACCAGGAACACCCAGCGCCAGCCCGCGATGCCGAGGATCTCGCCCTGCCCGGCGAAGAACCCGCCGACCAGCGGGCCCAGCACGCTCGAGGTGCCGAAGACGGCCAGGAAGTAGCCCTGGTAGCGGGCGCGTTCGCGTGGCGGGACGACGTCGCCGATGATCGCGAAGGCGAGCGACATCAGACCGCCCGCGCCCAGGCCCTGGAGGGCGCGGAACCCGGCGAGTTCGTACATCGACGTGGAGAACGTGCACGCCGCGGATCCGACCACGAAGATCGTGATGGCCGCGAGGTAGAACGGGCGGCGACCGTACAGGTCGGACAGCTTGCCGTACAGCGGCGTGGCGATGGTCGACGTGATGAGGTACGCCGTGGTCGCCCACGCCTGTTGGCTGAGGCCGTGCAGGTCGTCGGAGATGGTCCGGATCGCGGTCGAGACGATCGTCTGGTCCAGCGCGGCCAGGAACATGCCGGCCATCAGGCCGTACAGGATCGTCATGATCTGACGGTGGCTCAGGGCGCCTTCGCTCACGGCCTGTTGCGGGCCGGACTGCGGTTGCGGCTCGGTCATGCGGTAGTGCCTTCCGGGGCACCGGGCGCGGCGTCGCGCGTGGGTGCCTGGTCGCGTTCGAGATCGTCGTTGAAGCGGCCGAGGAGGTGCACGAGCGTTCGGCGCTCCTCGGCGGACCAGTCGCGGGTGACCCGGTCCAGTTCGGTCTGCCGGCGGGCGCGGTAGATCTCGAACGCCTGGTTGCCGGCGTCGGTCACCGCGAGCAGGGTGCCGCGACCGTCGTTGGGGTCCGGGCGGCGTTCGACCAGCCCGCGCTGGACCAGAGAGGCGATCTGCCGGCTGACCGTGGACACGTCCAGGTAGGTCATCGCGGCCAGGTCGGTCACCCGGCGGGGTCCCTCGAGGGCGAGGTAGGCCAGCAGCAGCCGGTCTCCCCCGTCGGGCACGGGGCCGCCCTCGGCGCGGTTGCGCGCCTTGGCGGCGGCCGAGAGCCGCATGAGACGCGCGAGTTCGCGTCCCAGTTCGTCGGGTGCGCGGCCGGCTGTCGGCCCGTCACACGGTGTCGTCGCGGTATCGATGACCGCCCCCCTTGTCGCTCGCCACGCGTTAACTGCATGGCTCAACCAACAATAGCGCCCTTCACCACCGCGCCCGATTCGCGCCTCAGCGGCCGAGGCCCGACCAACGCCCGGGCAAGGCCGCGGCCCAGGGGATCTCGGGAGCACGTCCCGTGGCCCCGGGGATTCTCGGGAGCGCGTCCCGTCGAACCGGCCATCCCCGCTCGACCATCCCCGCTCGACGATCGCGGCCCTGTCGCCTCCGAAGCGGGCAGACCAACGGGCCGTCGCCCGGGACGGCGGCAACCGGGCGGGGCCGCCCGGCGGACCCGCTATCGGGCGACGGCCGCCTCGGCGGGTGCCGCGTCGGGCCGGTCGGCCGACCGCTCGATGGTCTCGGCGGCCGGCGCGGACGGCTGAGCGCCGGGACCGACTGCCGGTGTCACGCCCGCCTTCGGCCCCGAACGCGGCCCGGGCTGCGGCACCGGCGACGCGCCGGGGCGTGCCGCGGCGGAGGGGTCGAGCGCACCCTCCCCGCCCGGACCGACGCCCGAATCCACACCCGCGTGCACATCCGCGCCCCCACCCGCGCCCGGCGTGGGCGCACCGTCCGCGCCGAGCAGCCCCTCGGGCATGCACTCCGCACCCGCCTCCGCGAGGTGCGCGTCATCGACCGCATCGGCGACGTCGGCCGCACCACGACTCACAGCAGCCGCATCCGACTCGTCCGGGCCCGCGCTTCCGCCCGCCTCGCCCGTACCCGTGCCGACGTCCGCCCGACCCGCCACCGGAGTGGCCCCGCCGGCCCGCTTCGGCCCGGCCTTCTTGGCCCCCGGACGCTTGTCCGGCTCGCGGTAGCCCAACTTGCGCAGTTCATCCGGCGTCCAGCCACCCGCCAACACGTCCGCCCACGCCTTGAGCGCGCGCTGTTCGCCCTCGGCGGCGGCCTTGAGCAGCGGTTCCAACTCGGCCGCCGACGTGGCCAGTTCGCGGATCAGTTCGATGCGCCGGTCAAGGAGGGCACGGGCGGCCACCTCCGCGTCACGAATCAATGCGTCATCGGTCATGCACGCACCGTAATGGACATGTCGGTGCGCCGGAAAATCGACAAGCCGATGACTCGCCCGCCCATCACCCTTCGAACGACCCCGCCCCCTCCCGCGAAAGCCCTCCCGATCCGCCCCCACCCCCATCTCCCGGCCCGCGTGACGAGCGGCACGGAACTGGACCCATGCTCATCTGACTGTCCGTCAGCTATGGTGACGAGGTGCCTGTCTCGCGACTATTGGGCGCTCGTGCGAGGTACCCGACGGGTGTCCCGCCGGGTCCCGGGCATCACGGCTGCAGCAGGTTCGGCCGGCCGGTCGACCGCGCGGCACACGTACGACCGCACAACAGGGAGTGAGTGACCATGCGCGTGGGAGAGGTGGCAGGCGCGGACCTGCAACGCTTCGGAAAGCCGCTCGACGGGATCCGGGTCCTTGCCATCGAACAGATGCAGGCGCTCCCCTACGCCACGCAGATGCTCGCCCGACTGGGCGCGGAGGTCATCAAGATCGAGTCGCCGGGCGTCGGCGAGTCCGGGCGCGCCGCGCTGCCGATGATGACCGACCCGCTCGGCCGCCGCGTCGGCGTCACCTTCCTGCGCAACAACCTCGGCAAGCGCAGCGTCACGGTCGACCTGAAGCACCCCGAGGGCCGCGAGATAGTGCTGCGCCTGGCCGAGAAGGCGGACATCGTCTGCGAGAACTTCAAGCCCGGTACGGCCGGCCGGCTCGGCCTGGGCTTCGAGGACATCGCCGCCGTCAACCCGCGCGCGATCTACCTCTCCGTGTCCGGCTTCGGCAACACCACCGAGTCGCCGTACGCGTCCTGGCCCGCGTACGCCCCGGTCGCCGAGGGCATGGCCGGTCTGTACGACTTCAAGCGCGACCCGAACACCGCGCCGGTGGTGTCCCCGCTCGGCGCGCTCGGCGATTCGGGCTCGGCGCTGTTCGCGGTGATCGGCGTATTGGCCGCGCTGCGCCATCGGGACGCCACCGGCGTCGGTCAGTACGTGGACATCTCCATGTTCGACGCCATGGTCGCGCTCAACGACGCGGGGATCAGCTACTGGTCGATGGGACTGAAGGACCCCGGCCTCGCGCCGCTGATCAACCACTCGTTCCGGGCCTTCGACGGCTACTTCCTGATCCAGTGCGCGCGCCCGCACATGTTCGAGGCGCTCGCCGACCTGGTCGGCAAGCCGGAGTGGAAGAGCGATCCGCGTCTGAGCGGCCCGCAGGAGTGGTTCGACCACATCGAGGACATCCTGCGCCCGGGCATCGAGGAATGGGCGGCGGACAAGTCCCGGTTGCAGGCGTGTGCGGCGCTGAGCGGAGTGGGCGTCGCGTCCGGCCCGGTCTACAACCCCGGCGACGTGATCGAGGACGAGCACGTGCGCAATCGCAACATGATCGTCGAGATGGAGCGCACCGACGGCGACCCGGCGCCGGTCCTGTCGCCGGGCAACCCGGTCAAGCTCTCCCGGGTCGCCGAGGGCCCCGAGACCCGGGTGCCCTGGGTCGGCGAGCACACCGCCGAGGTGCTCGGGGCCGAACTGGGCCTGTCCCGCGCGGAGATAGACCGCCTCGCGGCCGACGGCGCGATCGGCTTGGAGACCCCCTAGCCGAGCACGTACTCCCCCAACCCATCCCGCACGGCGGCCCGCAGCGACGGGCAGCCACGCGACAACGCGACGAACCCCAAGTGGAACGAGGCGGAAGCGGAGAAATGACGACTGACGGAACCGCAGTTTCGACGGGACGCGGCATCCTCGGGTACGGGGCCTATCTCCCCTACCGGCGCCTCGACCGCAAGAGCATCGCCGCCGTGGCCGGCACCGGCGGCGGCAAGGGCACCCGCACGGTCGCCTCCTTCGACGAGGACACCACCACGCTGGGCGTCGAGGCCGCCCGCAACACGCTGCGCGCGACGCCCGGGATCCGCCCGCGCGCGCTGCTGTTCGCCACGGTGGCACCCGCGTACGCGGACCGCACCAACGCGACCGTGATGCACGCCGCGCTGCGCCTGGACGGTTCGGTGCCCGCGATGGACGCCACCGGCTCGGTGCGCTCGGCGGCCGGTCTGCTCCGGCTCGCGCTGGACGGCGCCGGCAGCTCGCTCGTGGTCGGTGCCGACATCCGGGTCGGCCTGCCCGGCAGCGGCGACGAGGCGGCCGGCGGCGACGGTGCGGCCGCGCTGCTGGTCGGCTCCCCCGCCGACGGCCCGGTGCTGGCCGAGTATCTCGGCGGCGCGTCCGCCACGGCCGAGTTCGTCGACCGCTGGCGCACTCCGGGCGATGTGCGTTCGAAGTTGTGGGAGGAGAAGTTCGGCGAGAACAACTACCTCGCCGCCGGTCGGCAGGCCTGGACCGACGCGCTCAAGGCGACCGGGCTGACCGCCGACCAGGTCGACCACGCGGTGATCGCCGGCCTGCACGGCCGCGCGGTCGCCGGGCTGGGCCGCAGGCTCGGGGTGCGCGAGGGTGTCCTGGGCGACGACCTCGCGAGCACCGTGGGCAACACCGGCGCGGCGCACCCGGGACTGCTGCTGAGCGCGACGCTGGAGCGCTCCGAGCCGGGCGCGGTCGTCGCGCTGGTCGTGCTGTCCGACGGCGCCGACGTGTTCCTGTTCCGCACCACCGACGCGCTCGCGGCCTACCGGCCCACCCGCACGGTCGCCGAGCAGATCGCCGGCGGCGCGCCGCTGCCGTACGGCAAGTACCTCGCGTGGCGCGGGCTGCTCCCGGTCGAACCGCCGCGCCGACCCGAGCCCGCCCGCACCTCGTCCTCGGCCGCCGTGCGCTCGGTGGAGTGGAAGTACGGCTTCGTCGGCTCGCGCGATCGCGAGAGCGGCGCCGTACACCTGCCGCCGCAACGGGTGTCGATGACCGGTGGCAACGTGGACGACATGGAGCCGGTGCCCACCGCCGACGTGCTCGGCACGGTCAAGACGTTCACCGTGGACCGGATGGCCTACTCGCCCAGCCCGCCGGTGGTGTTCGCGGTCGTGGACTTCGACGACCCCGCGGGGGGCGAAACGACGTCCGACGAGGGTGGTGGGCGACGGGTGGGCGGCCGGTTGCCGATCGAGCTGACCGACATGGACGCGACCGAGGTGGCCATCGGCGACCGGGTCGAGCCGACCTTCCGCCGGCTGGGCACCGCCGACGGCATCCACAACTACTTCTGGAAGGCCCGCCCCGTGCGGACCGCCCGAGCCGCCGAGGAGGCATAGGCATGGGATCGCACGGCATCAAGGACCGCGTCGCCATCATCGGGATGGGTTGCACCCCCTTCGTCGAGCACTGGGACAAGGGCACCGACGACCTGTTGATCGAGGCGACCACCGAGGCGTTCGCGAACGCCGGCGTGGCGCAGGAACAGGTCGACGCGTACTGGCTGGGCACCGCGCAGTCGGGCATGTCCGGACTGACCCTGGCCAAGCCGCTGCAACTGCAGGGCAAGCCGGTCACCCGCGTGGAGAACATGTGCGCGACCGGGTCCGACGCGCTGCGCCAGGCCGCGTACGCGGTCGCGTCCGGCGCGTACGACATGGCCATGGCGGTCGGCGTGGAGAAGGTCAAGGACGGCGGCTTCCAGGGGCTGAACGCGTTCCCGATCCCCGGCGACGGGACCGCCCGCACGCTCACCGCGGCGGCGATGTTCTCGATGGTGGTGCCCGCGTACGGCGACAAGTACGGCGTGTCCGAGGCGGAGATGCGCGACGTGCTGTCGCACATCGCGTCGAAGAACCACTACAACGGCGCGCGCAATCCGCGCGCGCAGTTCCGCAAGGAGATCGCGCCGGAGAAGATCTCCGCGATGCCCAAACTCGCGGGCCAACTCGGCGTGTTCGACTGCGCGGGCGTCGCCGACGGCGCGGCGGCGGCGATCGTGGTCCGGGCCGAGGACGCACACCTGTACACGGACAAGCCGCTGTACATCAAGGCGCTGTCGCTGGTGGCGGGCAACGGCTCGGGGGTGATCGACCCGGAGTACGACTACACCACGTTCCGGGAGATCGCCGCGTGCGCGCAGGACGCGTACCGTCAGGCCGGCGTGGGCAACCCGCGCGAGGAGCTCGCGATGGCCGAGGTGCACGACTGTTTCACGCCGACCGAACTGGTGCTGATGGAGGATCTGCAGTTCGCCGATCGCGGGACCGCGTGGAAGGACGTCCTGGCAGGTGCCTTCGATCTGGACGGCCGGTTGCCGGTCAACCCGGACGGCGGGCTGAAGAGCTTCGGTCACCCGGTCGGCGCATCCGGACTGCGGATGATGTTCGAGGCCTGGCTACAACTGCGCGGCGAGGCACCGGCGGATCGACGGATCCCGGCGGACGGTCGCAAGCTCGCGCTGACCCACAACCTCGGCGGCTATCCGGGCGAGATGGTCTCCTTCATCTCCATCCTGGGCAACGAACTCGGCTGACCGCCGTTCCCCCACGCGTTGTTCGAAGACCGTCGAACCGCGTCGGGTTTTGCTCGTCAAAGCTGGTGAGGGGCTCGATCGCGGTCGCGATCGAGCCCCTTTCGCCATCTCCGGACACCGGAAATGGGCAATCTGCCACAAGCATCATGGTTACCGTGGTTTCATCCGCGTCCGGGCCTTTGATGTGCGACAGTCATTGCACCCTGCCTCGTCATGTCCGGAGGAGCGCGAGCGGATGCGCGAACGGCCCGAACACCCCGTGGACGCACCCCTCGTGGTGGACCCGGCGCAATGGCTCGCGCACATCGACCGAATGCGGGCCGAACTCGAGGCTCTGCGCGGTGGTTTCGACCCGCGCCCGGGTGCTGCCGGCGGCGGTTCGGGCGAGGACGCGGCGGCGATCGAGGACGCGCACCGCCGGGGCATGGTGTGCGATCTGCTCGCGGGCAGCCTCGGTCGGACGGCGGAGTATCTGGCCCGATTGAGCCTGGACACCGACGATCCCGAGCACCGCCAGGCCGACGATCCGGGCCTGGCGGCCAGCACTCCGGCGCGCAGCTCGGTCCGGCCGCCGGACGTCGGGCCCACCGCGCCGTTCGCGCTCGGTGACGTCGAGGACGCGGTACTGCCGTGGCGGCACCTGCGCCGGTTGTTCGTCGAGCCGGACCCGCACGGGCTGTTGCCCGAGCAGCGCCGCACGGCCGTGCCGCCGGCGCCGGGTTCGGGACCGGTGGCCAGCGCCGAGTGGCATCTCGATCGCGACGACGTGCGCTGGTCCGACGAGATGTACGCGCTCTTCGGCCGAGACCGCGCGCTCGGCCCGCTGCCGCTGGCCGAGTTGCCCGACCACGCGGCGGCCGAGGATCGGGCGTTCGTCACGGACCTGCTGCGCGAACTGCTCGAACAGGCGAACGGCACCGAGGGCGAGTTCCGGATCGTGCGCGCCGACGGCAGCCGGGTGTCGGTCCAGTTCGTCGGCGAACCGGTGCTCGGCGCGGACGGAACCCCATATGCGGTCTGGGTGTTGCTCCGCGATATCACCGAACTGCGGCGCACCCAGGAGGCGTTGACGGAGGCCCGGGCGCAGTTGCTGGCCCAGCGCCGACTGGTGCGCTCCGAGCACCGGATCGCCGCCGAGTTGCAGCGCGTGGTGATGCCGTGGTGGACCCGGCCGATCAGCCTGCCCGGCATCGAGGTGGCCACCCGGTACTTCCCGGCCGAGCAGGACTCGAAGGTCGGCGGCGACTGGTACGACGCGCTCGCGCTGCCGAGCGGCGACGTGTTGCTCGCGGTCGGCGACATGTCCGGGCACGGGGTCGCCGCGGCGTCCGGGATGACCACACTGCGCGGGGCGTTGCAGGGGGTGGCGATGACGGGGGCCGGGCCCGCCGCGATGCTGACCGCGCTGAACCGGATCGTGGTGCACACCCTGCCGGCGGACAAGGTGGCGACCGCGGTGTGCGCGCGATTCGACCCGGAACGGCGAGTGTTGACCTGGGCCCAGGGCGGCCACCCGCCGCCGCTGCTGTACCGCGACGGCGTGGGACGGGCACTGTCGGCACCCTTCGGCGTGTTGCTGGGTGCGCTCGACGAGCCCGAGTTCGTCGAGGACCGGGTCGAACTACTCCCCGGCGACGTGCTGTTGATCTTCACCGACGGCTTGGTCGAGCGACGCGGGCGCGGCACCGAGGAGGCGGTCCGCGCCCTCCTCGGCCTGGGCCCCCGAGTACTCGGCGCGGACGCCAGGACATGCGTGGACGTGGTGCTGAGCCGCCTGGGCCACACCCGCTACGAGGACGACGCGTGCGTGATGGCGGTGTGCGTGCGGTAGCGCTGCGCTTGGGCTCGGGGTTTTGTGCCCACCCATTGCGGATCCCGGGCGTCAGGAGCCTTCGGCGAGTTCCTCGCGGAAGACACGCACCTCCGGCACGTCCCGATACCGGTCCGTGAGTCTGCGCAGTACCTCCAGGCGGTCCCACGTGCGTTTCGAGCTGACCTCGCCGGCGGCGTGGACCGCGAGACGCGCCTGGTGGGCACCCCGGTCGGGTTGGCCATCCAACAAACAGGCGGAGGCCAGCGAGATCAAATCGAAGGTCTTGGAGCGTTCGTGCCCGCGAGCACGCAACTCCAGTGCCCGCTCCGCGTGTTCCTGGGCACGACCGGCCGCGGTGGGATCCACCTCGGCGAGCGTGCGGTACACCAGCGCCTGCATGCCGTGCAGATCGGCCGAGTCGAAGAAGGCCACCCAGTCCGGATCCTCGTCCGGGCGCGACCGGCCGAACTCGGCCTCGGCCCGACCCAGGGTGCGCCGGCAGTCCGCGGCCCGCCCGAGCGCCGCCTGCGCCCACGCCTCCACGGTGTGGAACATCGCGCGTGTGGTCGCTCCCGCCCGATCGCCCGCCGTACGCTGCGCCAACTCGATCAGCGCGAGCGCGTCCGCCGGGCGCTCCAGGTGCACCATCTGCCGGGCCGCGCGGGAGAGCGCCTCGGCCGCCCGCGGCAGGTCGCCCGCCTCCCGGGCCGCGTGCGCCGCGATCACGAAGTAGTTCTGCGCGGTCGGATCCAGCCCGACGTCGTGCGACATCCAGCCGGCCAGCGCGGCCAGGTTGGCCGCCACGTTCCACAGCCGACGGGTGACCGGCAGCGGATTGGGATAGGTCAGCAGATTGCCGACCTCGTTCAACTGCCCGATCACCGCCTTGCGTTGCAGACCACCTCCGCGATCGGCGTCCCAGGTCCGGAACACCGTGACCGCGTTCTCCAGCGCGGTCACCTCCTCGGCCCCGATCGGACCCGCGTCGGCGAGCCCGTACGAGACCGGGTCGGCCGGCGCGCCGCGCGGGTGGGGCAGGCCCGGTCCGGGGGTGAGCCAGCGATCGAAATTGGCCACCAGGGCCGGCCCCGCGACGAGTGCGAACCCGCTGCCGGCGAAGCCGTGCCGGTTGAGCATCAGGTCCATGCCGGTGAACTCGGTCAGCGCGGTCACCGTGCGCTCGGTGCTCCACGGCAGGTCCTCCTGGACCACCTGCGCGTTGTGCCGGGGGCGACCGGTCAGGCCGAGGTCCTCGGAGGTGACGACACGCCCGAGCCGCTCGGTGAACAGGGCCGCCAGAACCCGGGGCACCGGATCCCTCGGGCGCTCACCGTCCTCCAGCCAGCGCCGGACCCTGGAGGTGTCCGTGGCAAGCTGGGGATGGCCCATCGCGGCGGCCCGGCGGTTGACCAGTCGGGCGAGTTCGCCCTTGGACCACCCGGTCAGGGCGAAGAGGTCGACCAGTTTGGTATTGGGTTCCCGGCGCATTGCAAACCGCCCGTTGATGTGGGGACCGTGGCTCGAAAAGCGTCCTGTACGAGGTCGCCTGCCGGACCGAGGCTAGCCCGGTCCGGAGCAGCCGGCTCCGATTCGCCATGGTTCGCCAGGGTCCGCCACGTGGATCACCACCCGGTTCTCGGAGTATTGTGGATGGTGGATCCGGCACGTGGGCCCCCACCCGTCGCGCGGCCGGATCCGCCCCTCGGCAGCGCAGGAAGGTTTACATGTCATCCACGACGTCCACCACCCCCGGCCGCCCGACCACGCCCGGTTCCGCGACCTCCCGGCCGGTCACCCCCGGTCCGAACAGGCGTTCCCCATCCGGTGGTTCGGCGCCCGGCACGGTGGCGTCGACGAACACCGTGGTCGCGGCCAACGCCGCGGTCGCGACCGGCACGGCCGGGGCCGCCGGTGGAGCGGGCCCGGGAGCATCTCGCATGGCGCAACAGGTTCCGGGTCCGGAGGCGGTGGCCACGATCGCGGCCCGAGTCTGTCCCGGCTTCACCGCGGGCGCGGTGTTGCGGAGAACACCGCGCTCCCTGCTCCTGTCCGGCTCGGTCGGTCGCGGCCCGGTGGTGGTGAAGTACCTGACCGACCCCTCGCCGCACTGGCTCCAGCGATTCCGACACGAGGTCAACGCGTACCGCACCTTCACCCGCCAACGACCGCCCGTGCGGGTCCCCCGCCTGATCGCCGCCGACCCCGAGCGCCGCATCCTGGTGATGGAACACGTGGCCGGCCGACCGGCCGCCAACGAACGCCACCCGGGCACCGCGATGGCCCGCGCCGACGTCCGCGCGGTCCTCAACGCGTTCACCACGCTCAACCGATGGAAGCCCCCGCCCGGGTCCTTCCCGCTCGCCTTCGACTACCCGGCCCGCGTCGACCGCTACCACAAACTCGGCCTGCTCACCGACCGCGACGCCGGCGACCTGGCCCAACTCCTGCGCGGCCTCAGCCGGGTGCCCGCGCAGTTCTGCCACGGCGACGCGGTCCTGTCCAACATCCTGCTCACCGCCCAGGGCGCGGCGCTGGTCGACTGGGAGTCCTCCGGCTACCACCTGCCCGGCTACGACCTGGCCGTCCTGTGGACCCTCCTGGCCCGCGACCCGATGACCCGCCGCCAGATCATCCAGACCGCCCAACAATCCGGCTCCCTCTCCCGCGACGCGTTCCTGGTCAACCTCATGCTGGTCCTCGTCCGCGAAATCCGCCTCAACGACGTGGGCCCCGTCGCCGAAGACCAACGCCGCCTCCTCCGCCGCCTCCACGACGATTGCGGCATGGTCCGCCGAGCGGTCCGAGCCGCAATCGGCACCCGCTGACCATGCTCGCGGCCACATGGCCCTGATGGGACCACCCGACCCACGTTCACCGGCTGCGCTCACAAAGCACTCGGCTTGGTAGTGGTGCCCACCCGCCCGCCCGTTGCGTGTGCGAGTGAGGGCTGCGGGTCTTTGGGGGTCGGTGGGGCTGGTCTGGCCCGGTGAGCATGTTCTGTGGTTTGGCGGGGTTGGGTGTGGTGGGGTGCGGTTGTCTGGTGGGTTGCGTTGGGTTGTGTACCCACCCGCTCCACCCGTTGCCTCTGGGGCGGGGGTTGGGGTTTTAGGGGCGGCGGTGTGACCTGGTCTGGCCCCGCGGCCCTCCTCGGGGTGGTCGGCCGCTGCGGCGGGGTGGGGGGTTGGGGTCTTTCCCTGCGGCTCTTGTGGTCCCGACCCTCGGGGTGGATGCCTGAGGTTGCGCGGGGGTGGGGTTTCAGGGCGACGCGAGGGGTCCGGTCTGAATGTTGCGGTCCCCGGTGTGGCTGCCTGCCGGTGGGTGGGTTGGCTGCGGGAAGGGGTGGGCTTTCCCTGGGCCGCCGAGCTTGGCTGCGCTTTGGCGCGTCAGCGCCCACGACTCCGGTGAGACCTCGTGATCGACGCGCGAAGCGCGGAGAGCGGCGGAGCCGCAGAACTTGGGCTTCGTGGCCCGGAGCGAAGCGGAGGGACACGAAGCCCCGAGCGAGGGGCCGCTTTTTTGCGGAGGAGCGTAGCGGGGGAGCAAAAAAGTGGTCCCTCGCGAGCCGGCGACGAAGTCGCCCAACAAGCAGCAACGCCGCCGAACACGACTCTGGCCACCCCGACACGCTCCACCCGCGACCCCGGCTCAGCCCGCTCCACGCGCGACTCGGGCCACCCCGACGGGCCCCACCCGCGACTCAGCCCACCCCGACCCTCATCCCCCGAACGAGTCCGAAGGGAGCGGCTTCAGCAACTGAAAAACGTCATCCGTGATCGGCCGATCCCACGTCACGATTCGCACCAGGACGTTGTCGCTGCGGTCGAACTCCACACACGCGAGGCGACCCTCGGCGTACTTGACCTTGCGGATGATCAGCAGGTCGTCGCCGAGCATGATCGGGGTGTCCTCGGTGGACAGCTCCTCGGGCATCTCTTCGTGGCCCAGGGCCGCGACCAACTGCTGGGCCTCGATCCGGCCGACACCTTCCTCACGCGCGGGCGAACCCGGGGGCAGGTTGCCGATCAGCATCGCGGGGCCGCGGTTGGCCAGCAGGTCGTACCGGACGAAGATCCCCTGGCAACTGCCGTCCTCCCCCGGCAACATGGCCACGATCACGGAGCCGGGCCAGTCGGTGAACGGGATGGCGAGAACGTCGAAATCCGGCCCGGACGGGGGGCGGCGGCGCAGGAAACCCATACAGACATGCTAGTGGCCCCTCGCGATGCGGCCGGCCACCCACCGGGGACCCCCACCGCAGGACCCCGAACCCAAGCTCGGCCAAAGCCTGGCCAAAACCGGAAGCCAGAACCCGAGACTCCAAGTCCGCAACCCCAAGCCCGGAAGCCACAGCCGGAAGCCAAAGCCCGAAAAGCCGAACCCCAGCCCCCACTCACCCAAACAAACCCAAAAACGCCCCAAGGCCCGCACCCTGCACGGGCGCGGGCCTTGCTAGGTCTGCGGTCCGTTGCCGGAGCCGCGGGACCGATTCAGAGCGGGCGAACCATCTCGGCCTGCGGGCCCTTCTGACCCTGCGTGACCTCGAACTCCACGCGCTGGTTCTCCTCCAACGAACGGTAGCCGTTCGTCTGAATGGCGGAGAAGTGGACGAAGACGTCAGCGCCGCCGTCGTCCTGCGAGATGAAGCCGTAGCCCTTGTCGGCGTTGAACCACTTGACCGTACCGGTGGCCATGTCTTGATTCCTTCACGTAACCCACAGACACCACACCTCGTGATGCCCGGGTCGCGAACCGTCGAGTGGTCCCACTCCCCGCGTTACCCCGGGATGCCCTCGCTGTGAGGAGCGAAAAACGCCCACGGCTGTTGATGTCCGCAGGCGTTGGACGTGCGAGGGAACTACATCTACTGCTGCAACCGCGGACAACGCTACATGCCAACGACTGCTCCGCAACAGCCCTTCGCAGCGCGAATCCGACCGTCACCAAAGCGGTTAACGGGGGGCATAGCCGGCACACGCCGCACGGTTCATCCGCGTGGGTGACACAACTGGGCGCAACCAAGGGCTGACCAAGCGTCAGTCGAGACCGCTACTCGATCACCCTCCGACCAACCTCCGACCACCCTCCGAACCCACCCGCTCGCTCCTCGATCACCTTCCGAACCGCCCCCACCCCACCCTCAAACCAGCTCCGCACCACCCCAAACCGGCTCCGCACCATCCCCAGAGCCCCCCGAACCACCCCCAACCCCTCCGCACCTCTCCGAACCATCCCGCACCCTCTGAACCACCCGATGAACCACCCCAACCCTCCAAACCACCCCAACCCCCTTCGACCGCAAGGATGTTCACTCCCCCTTCGCACCCGCGCCACCGATTGATGGCCGGCCCTTCGCGCCGCCTGCCTACCGTTTCGGTATGGCCGCCCCGACCGCCCTACCCGCGCCCCCGAAGCCCGCGCACGTGCCATCACCGTCGCGGGTCGTGCCGGGTGCGCCCGGCGCGCCGGTCGTGCCGGCTCCGGACCGGACGCCCCGAGTACGGCTGCGGCACCTGCGCCACGTGGGCGCGGTCCCGGCCCGGGTGTACGGGTTCGTCGCGCTGGTCCTGGTCGGCATCATCGCCCTGGCCGCGGTGATCGCGGTCGGCGCCGGCAACGCCCGGTCCGGGCTCGGCGAGGTCGCGGACACCTCGGCTCCGCGCGCCGCGGCCGCCGCGGACCTGTACTTCGCGCTCGCCGACCTCGATGCCCAGGTCGCCAACGTCCTCCTGGTCGGCTCGGACGAGACGATCGGCAACCGACAGTTGGCGCTGCGCCAGATGCGCGAGCGGCGTGCCCGGATCACCGTCGACATCCAAGCGCTCTCCTCCGGCGGCGCGCCCACCGCGACCGTCGGCGCGCTGATCAACGGACTCGGCCGCTACGACGCGTACGTCGCACAGGCACGGCTGGCCGACGAGCAGGTCCAGGACCGTCCGGCCGGGCGCCCGCCGATACTCGCGCTCAACTACTTCGCGAGCGCGACCACGCTCCTGCACGACGACCTGCTGCCCGCCGCCGACGCGCTCGGTCGCGGAGCCGAGGAGAAGCTCGCCTCCGACGCGGACTCGGACGGCACGCACGCGCGTTGGGCCGCACTGGCGGTCGGGCTGGTCGGCCTCGCTCTGGTGGTCTGCCTGATCATCGGCCAGGTCTGGTGGGCCCGCCGGTTCCACCGCATCCTCGTGCCGGGGTTGGCCGCGGTGACCATCGCGGTGGCCGCGCTCACCGGCACCGCCGCCGTCCTGTTCACCGACCACGCGTCCCGCCTGCGCGACGCGCAGACGCAGGCGTTCGATCCGTTCCTGTCGCTGGCCCGGGCCCGGGCGACCGCCTCGGACGCGAACGCGGACGAGAGCCGGTTCGTGATCCTGCCCGACCGCGCCCGGGCGTACGCCGAGAGCTTCGCCGCCAAGTCCGCTCAACTCGAGCGCGTCGTGCCCAACGAGCGCGTCGCCACCCGGCTGGAAGCCTTCCGGCGGGACGACCGCACGCTGCGCGCGGCGGTTGCCGAGGGCCGGCTGGATGTCGCCGTCGGCCTGGCCACCAAGGTGGGTCGAGGCAACCTCGCGTTCGACTTCTACGACTACCAGACTTCACTCGCCCAGGTCGCGAACGCGAATCTGGCCGATTTCGAGCGCCGCACCGACAGTGCCGACGACGCGCTCAGCGGCTGGCCGTGGGTCCCGATCGCGATCCTCGGGGTGTGCGTGGTCCTCGTCCTGGCAAGCGCCCGCCCGCGTCTGCGGGAGTACGCGCAGCGCTGACCGCGCCCGTGTCGAGGCCGGCCCCCGAGCCATCGCGGCAGGCCCGCCGGGCCCGTCGGGCCACCCCCACCGCATATCTTTGCCCCAGTCAAGTGTTCCCGACGGTCGACAGCGTCACAGTTTCCGAAGGGCCTCCAAACGATATTGCCTCTGGAATATCGCCGGGCCCACGCCTTACGCTCCGCCCATGGAATTCAACCTTGCCGACCTCTTCGAGCGCGCGGCCGGGGAATACCCCGAACGCGAGGCGATCGTCGCGAACGGTGAACGCCGTACATATGCCCTTCTGGAGGAGCGGGCGAATCGCCTCGCCCATCACCTTCGGGACTCCGGTGTGCAGCCGGGTGACCATGTCGCGGTCTACGCCTTCAACATCATCGAATGGGCGGAGGCGATGCTCGCGATCTACAAGATCCGAGCCGTCTGCATCAATGTGAATTTCCGCTATGTCGCGGATGAGCTGGCCTATCTGCTGGACCAGGCCAAGCCCGTCGCGATGGTCTTCCAGCGGCAGTTCACCGACCGGGTCGCCGAGGTCGCGCCCAAGGTCGCCTCGCTGCGCCACCTGCTGGTGGTCGAGGACGACACCGAACCGGCGGCCGAGGGCACGGTCACCGCCGAGTCGCTGGGCGCGGTGCGGTACGAGGACGCGATGGCGGCGGGCTCACCGGAGCGCGACTTCGAGCCGCGGTCGGCCGACGACCTGTACCTGCTGTTCACCGGCGGGACCACCGGCCTGCCCAAGGGCGTCGTGTGGCGCCAGGAGGACGTGATCTTCGCCCTCGGCGGCGGCATCGACCCCACCAACGGCGAGCGCATATCCCGGCCCGAGGAGATGGTCGAGAAGGGCCGCAACGGCCAGATGACCACCTTCCCGATCGCGCCTCTGATGCACGGCGCAACCCAGTGGGGGGTGCTCCAGAACCTGGCCAAGGGCCACCGCGTGGTGCTGATCGACAAGTTCGACGCGCACGGCGTGTGGGAGACGGTGGTCGCCGAGCGGATCAACGTCGTCCTGATCACCGGTGACGCGATGGCCCGCCCGCTGCTGGAGTCGCTCGACGAACCCCGCGACGGTCGCGAGTCCTACGACCTGTCCTCGCTGTTCGCCCTCTCCTCCAGCGCGGCGCTGTTCTCGCCGTCGCTGAAGGAGGAGTTCATGGAGCGCCTGGGGATCGTGGTCAGCGACGCCATCGGGGCCTCCGAGTCGGGCGCCAACGGCGTGGGCGTCGCGGTGAAGGGCCAGACCGAGCAGCAGAGCGGGATCACCGTGAAGGCGGTGCCCGACTCGGTCGTGCTGGACGAGGACCTCAACCCGCTGCCCGCCGGGGTGGTGGGCCGCCTCGGCCGCAAGGGCAACATCCCGCTGGGCTACCTGGGCGACCCGATCAAGACCGCCGAGGTCTTCCGGACCGGCCCGGACGGCACCCGCTATGTGGTGCCCGGCGACTACGCCCGCCTGGAGGGCGACGGCCGGATCACCCTGCTGGGCCGGGGCTCGGCGACGATCAACTCCGGCGGCGAGAAGATCTTCACCGAGGAGGTCGAGGGCGCGGTCAAGGCCCACCCCGAGGTCTACGACGCGATCGTGGTCGGCGTCCCGCACCCGCGCTGGGGCCAGACGGTCGCGGTGGTCGTGCAGCCGCGCGAGGGCCGCTCGCCGAACCTCGCGGACATCCAGGAACACTGCCGCACCAAGATCGCCGGATACAAGGTGCCCCGGGTCCTGCGCATCGTCGAGCGGACGCAGCGCACGCCCACCGGAAAGCCGGACCTGCAATGGGCACTCGCGGTGGCCTCCGCCCCGGAAACCGCATCCGGCGATACGACGGAAGCCGCGCCGGAATCCGTCTGACGAAACACGGTTCGAAAAGATTCGTCACCCGCGAGAAGAATGCCGAATACACCGCCCGGGACTTCCCGGGCGGTGTATTCGTATATCGCCTCAGACCGCCCGCTCGCGCCCCTCCCAGTAGGGATCGCGCAACCGCCGCTTCTGCAACTTCCCATTCGGGTCGCGCGGCATCGCGTCCACGAAATCGATGGTGCGCGGGCGCTTATACGTGGCGAGCTGCTCCGTGCAGAACGCGAGCAATTCCGCGGCCAGATCCGGCCCTGCCGCGAAGCCCTCGTTCGCCTCGACGACCGCCTTGACCTCCTCGCCCCAGTCCTCGTGCGGGATGCCGAACACCGCGACGTCGCCGACCGCGTCATGCCGCAGCAGCGCGCTCTCGATCTCGGCGGGGTAGATGTTCTGGCCACCAGAGATGATCATGTCGATCTTGCGGTCGCGCAGGTACAGGTAGCCGTCCTCGTCGAGCAGGCCCACGTCGCCGACGGTGAACCAGTCACCGATCCGGCCCTTGCGGGTCTTCTCCTCGTCCTTGTGGTACTTGAACTTCCCGGCCCGCATCAGCATGTACACGGTGCCGATCTCGCCCGCCGGCAGCCGATTGTCGTCGTCGTCGAAGATGCCGATCTCGCTGATCGGCCAGGCCTTGCCCACCGTGCCGGGCCGATCCAGCCACTCCTGCGCGGAGCAGAACGTACCGCCGCCCTCGCTGGCGGCGTAGTACTCCTCGACACACAACCCCCACCACTCGATCATCCGCCGCTTGACGTGATCGGGGCAGGGCGCGGCGCCGTGCACGGCGTGCCGCATCGACGACACGTCGTACTTGGCCTTGATCTCCTCGGGCAGTTGCAGGAGTCGGTGGAACTGGGTCGGCACCATGTGCGTGTGGGTGACCTTGTAGCGGTCGATCACCCGCAACATCTCCTCGGGCCGCCACTTGTCCATCAGCACCACGGTGTGCCCGATGTGCAGCGACTGCTGGGCGTGCTGAAGCACGGCCGTGTGGTACAGCGGCGAGCCGACCAGGTGCACGTTGTCGTCGTGCGGCTTGACACCGTAGATCAGCAACGTGCCGCCGTACCGGGCGTCTTCGGGCAGGCCCGCGGACAACGGCCGACGCACGCCGCGCGGGCGACCGGTGGTGCCCGAGGTGTAGTTCATCGTCATGCCCACGCCGCGCTCGGCGGGTAGCTCCGCCGACTGTCCGTCGGTCAGCTCGACGAACGGCCGGAAGCCGGGCATCGCGCCGACCGCGAACCGCGCCGCCGCGGGGAGCTTCGCCTCGTCCGCGGCGGCCACGATCGTGTCCGCGAACCGCTCGTGGCCGATCACCACCTTCGACTCGCTGTCCGCGAGAATCCAGGCGATCTCGGGGCCGACCAGGTGGTGGTTGACCGGGACCATGTACATGCCGGCCTGCGCCGCGGCCATGTACGCCACGATGTACTCGGCGCAGTTCGGCAGGATCACGCTGAAGACGTCGCCCGCGCCGAGCCCTGCCGCCCGCAGACCGTGCACGAGCCGGTTCGACGCGGCGAACAACTCCCCCGCGGTCCACTCGGCGCCATCGGGGTCGACCAGCGCCAGCCGGTCCGGATTGGCCTGCGCATGGGCCCAGAAGCCGTTCGCCACGTGCGGTTCCCTTCGAGCTGACCGGTTACTTGACAATGTCGTACATTGTGGCGGCAGCACGCGCAGAAAGAAAGGGGACCTTACTTATTACCGACCGCTCTCCCTTGTGGCCTCCGCGACAGCGCCGACAGCGCCGACAACGTCGGCAGAACCGGCAGTGCAGGCAGCCTCGAGGCGGGGCAGCCGGGAGACCGACGGCTCGACCTCCGGCCCCAGTCGCTCCATCGCGCCGCGGATGTGCGGCGACGGGTACACGGCGCGAATCACCGGCGTGGCCGCTCCCACCGCCCGACGCAACACATTGAGTCCGGGCCGGGCCACCACCGACGGCAGCCCGCGGTACCCGTACAGATCCTTGGCCCACCGCGGCAGCGCGGCATACGCGGACTCGGCCACCTGGCGCCACAACACCTCGCGCCCGAGCACGAGTACGAACGGCACCGGCGGTCGACGCAGGAAGTCGAAGACACCGCGGGCCTCGTCCGACATGGCCAGCGCCGGTCGGATCTCCTCGAAGTAGCGCTCCAACTCGGCCACGGAGCCCGGGACTTCCTCACGCCCGAGCCCGACCAACTCGGCCGAGCGGCGCTGTTCGGCCAGATACAGATCGGCGAGCTCGTCCGTCAGCGGGAACCCGGCCTGCCGGGCGACCGAGAGATACGACCCGACCTCGGCACAGTGGATCCAGCGCAGCAACTCCGGCTCGTCTATTCGATACGGCTGCTCCGTAACCGGGTCGACCGCCTTGATCACGGAATGGATCCGCCGCACCCGCGCCCCCGCCCGCTCGGCATCCGTCCGCGTCCCGTAGGTCGTGACCCCGACGAAGTCGGCGGTCCGCATCAGCCGCCCCCACGGGTCCTTGCGGAAGTCGGAGTTCTGCACGACCCCGCGCACCGCCCGCGGATGCAGCGCCTGGAGATAGAGCGCCCGGACACCGGCCACCCACATCACCGGGTCGGCGTGCAACTGCCACGTCACCGAATCGGGCCCGAACAGCCCGATCTCGTCACTCTCGCGGTTCTCCTGGCTCTCCCGACTCTCCCGACTCTCCTGTGGAACGCCCACCGGCACACCTTCCCGAACACGAATCCCGCCTGGGACTACGAGCGTACGTCCCTCACAGAACGGGCTGGGGCACCGACGATACGAGGCCATCGCCCCAGCGGGGATGGGGCCCATCGGGCCTGCTCCACGTCGGGACGGTGGTGTTGGTGTTGAGCAGTTGGTAATCGGATTGGTGCGGTGGGCATCGGCGGCGTCCGTTCGCGATGCCTGGCGGGTGGGCGTGGGTGGGTGTCGATGGGCCCGGTCCCGGTGTCGCCCACGGTCGGGGCCTTG
Source organism: Embleya sp. NPDC127516 (assembly GCF_044765325.1). Lineage (NCBI taxonomy): Bacteria > Bacillati > Actinomycetota > Actinomycetes > Kitasatosporales > Streptomycetaceae > Embleya > Embleya sp. NPDC127516. The sequence goes on from NZ_JBIWJT010000018.1 coordinate 224,917, forward strand.
GGATTTCCGGCGAGAGGTGGGCTTTGGTCGGCAGAAAAAGCATCCAGGGGCGGTGGCGGGGGGAGGGGGTCGGGTTGCGTATGCCGAAGTGACGTTTCCGGGTGGGTGGGTTTTCGGGCGGGGGCGGTGCCGTGAGGTACTTCGGCGGGCGTTTCCGAAGGGGGCGGCGGGGCGCTTGGTCGTCACGATCCGGATCCCGAGGACCGCTTCGCGTACCTCGCTCCGCGCTGACCTGGGGTTTTGCGGTTACGAGGCGATGAGAGTGGGTGTCGAAGGCCCGTTTGCGTCTCGGGGAGGTGGAGCCCGGCCCCTTGGAGGTGCTTTCTGGCCGCCCGGGTGTACTGGGTCGGGACTTTCGCCTGGGGCGGCGTCGTGGGGTCCTTCGGGGGGCGGCGGATCGGGGCGTTTTGGCGTGCGGTGGGTGCGAGTTCAAAGGACGTGCAGCCTCGGGTGCGGGTCTTGGCCTCCGCGAGACGCGAACCCGCCCTCGACACCCGCTCTCACCGGCTCGTGACGCCAAAACCCCAGGTCAGCAGCGATGGCTCGCGTCTGGAGTCGTCCCGGGACCCGGGTGGTGACCTCCCAAACGCACCGAAGGTGCGCCACCCGGCCCCGGCCCCGTCGGAAACGCTCGCCGAATGCGGACCTTGGCCTCCCCGAGACGCGAACCCGCCCTCGACACCCGCTTTCGCCCTGCCCACGATGCAAAACCCCAGGTCAGCAGCGATGGCTCGCGTCTGAAGTCGTCCCGGGATCCGGGTGGTGACCTCCCAAACGCACCGAAGGTGCGCCACCCGGGCCCGGCCCCTTCGGAAACGCCCGCCGAAGAGCCTCACGGCACCGCCCCCGCCCGAGAACCCCACCCACCCGCAAACGTCACTTCGGCATACGGAACCCGACCCCCTCCCCCCGCCACCGCCCCTGGATGCTTTTTCTGCCGACAAAAGCCCACCTCTCGCCGGAAATCCCAAGGCCCCGACCGTGGGCGACACCGGGATCGGGCCCATGACCCCCACCCACGCCCACCCGCCAGGCATCGCGAACGGACGCCGCCGCAACCCTCCGCCGACAGCACCCGCCGCCGAAGCCGACCACCGACACCGACC